>NZ_UPHU01000002.1 GCF_900566075.1 Mycobacterium pseudokansasii
ATGACCAGTGGACTGGACATGATGAAGGCGGCCCGCGACAAGAAGAAGGGTTCCCGGGTTGGCAATGAGATGCCCCCGCCGCTGCACCCCGCTCGGTCGACTCCGGTCAAGCTTCCGTGGGCACCTGAGGCCGCCGCGGAGGTCGAAGACTCACCCACACCCGCACCCGAGGCGGTCGGAGCTGCGCCAGCTGCGGACTCGCCGGTGCCCGCTGCTCCCGCGGGGCCGGCGCGTACGGCGGCGGCCCCGGTCCGGCGTCAGCAACAGAAACGTCCGGCAGCAGATCGTGCGGTGAGTTCTGAGCTGATCCCGACTACGGCGTACCTCGAAATGGACGAGGATCGCTTCATTCGCCGCACGATCGAGGCTGGCCGATATGGCAAGCCGAAGGTCACCTCGGCTAGCGCGGTCATCCGCTACGCGGTGCAGTACCTGGCTCGGCACATGACCCCGGAGGAAGTCGTTGCGGCCATCCGAGAGGCCGCGCCGGAGACCTCGAACCAGGGCAGAATCCGCCTTTAACCGTTCTACCGTTCTACCGTTCTACGGGTAGATGTGAGGCGGTGTGCGGTTTACCGGAGCATTTGAAAGCCGTCCGGTTCCACGACGCGCGTGTTCGTGTATGACATATGTTATAGTGGTGTCATACAGACAGGAGCGCCGTGTGGCCGTCATCAACATCCGCGTCGAGGATCGGATCCGCGACCAGCTCAAGAATCTGGCTGACGCCGAGGGGCTCACGCTGAGCGAATACGTCCGCGATCGCCTCCTGGAGGTGATCGTTCCCCCCGACTACCGGCCATCGGACGACTACGACGGTGAGCCGGCGCCGGAGACCATGCGGATCGCCGACCGGCAAGTGCTGTCGTTGCTGCACCGCATCCTGGCGCGTGTGCTGCCTGAAGATGCCAACGGCGAAGACGGGGACGAGGCGTATCAGCTTCAGCGTGCAGAGGTGATCGAGAAAGGCTTCACCGGGGAGTACTGGAGGGAAGTCGCTGGGTTCCGGACCGAGTTGTCCAAGCTCGACTGCGACCGCGTCCTCGACATCCTCGACATGTTCCGCGTGATCACCTACAGCATCGCGAGGCTGGCGAAGAAGGGAACGCCGGTCAGCGAAGACCTGGAGTACGAGCTGGAATTCCAGGGTTTCGACTACCAGGACAAGCTCGAAAGCCACATGGCCACTTATGTCGAGTTTTTGATGACTGACGATCGATGGACCGAACTGCGACCTCAGCTGGAACGCAACGGTGGTGGCAACTCCCACCACCGGACACTCGGCGCCTACATGCGCATGCTCGCTGAGTACCGCCGCATCAAGGACGCCCGCGGCCGAGGGTCCCGCCGGGACGACTACTTGCTGTCCACCGAGGAGTTGGAACAGATTGCCGCCGCCCGAGTCCACCCGTCACACCGTGGGTAGCTCAGTCGGGCTGGCCGGGCCGAACCGTCCCCGCGTCGAAATACGGTGTCTAAGTGGCCAGTAAAGCGTGGGTGCAGCAGAGCGGCGCCGTGACCCTGCTGGCCGATGCGTACCGGCGTGCACGCGGCGGCTATGTCGCATTCCTCGACGAAAGCTTTGAGCTGGGAGCCAACCGGCGGACCTTCTACCTGATGTCGGCCGTGGTCGCCCATCGCGACCAACTGGAGCCGCTACGCGACGGCCTCGTCGACGTCGTGGGTGACCGGTTCTGGCACACGACGGACAGTCTTCTCACCGAGGACGGGCGCCGGCAGGCAGTAGAGGTGGCGCAGTACCTGGGTGAGGAGAACGGCACCGAAGTGTGCATCGTGTCCTGCCGAATGCCCCTGGGCGATGACGGCGGAGACGCTGCGCGCCGTGCGTGCTTCGGGCAGCTCGCCGCGAGCCTGTGCACCGGGACGCAGCCGTTGGTCGGCGAAGTTCACCTGATGGTGCTTGAGCAGCGTGAGACGCAACATGAGCGCAGTTTCGATGCCAAGATCGTCAAGGACTTGCGGGCGGAAAAGGTGATCTGCCGTCAGTGCCAACTGAAGCAGGCTTCTCCGCGGGACGAAAAGTTGCTCTGGCTTCCGGATCTGGTGTCCTCCGCGGTCCGGCGCAGCATCACTCACCAGGAGAAGGATCTGCTGGAACCGATCGAACACATCACTCGGGTGCTGAACTGCCCCTAAAAGCAGAGCAACCCCGGCGCGCCGTAGCCACCAA
Organism: Mycobacterium pseudokansasii; assembly: GCF_900566075.1. Classification (NCBI taxonomy): domain Bacteria; kingdom Bacillati; phylum Actinomycetota; class Actinomycetes; order Mycobacteriales; family Mycobacteriaceae; genus Mycobacterium; species Mycobacterium pseudokansasii. Next base: position 2,192 of record NZ_UPHU01000002.1, read on the forward strand.
CCGGGGTCAGACAGATCGTGGGGCCGAAACCGCAGAATCCGTACCTTGCTCCTGACGAAAGTATGCCACCTGCGGCACACGAACGTCCAGGGTTAGCGCTGTCACAGCACCCCGAAGGTTTCGCCCGAGCACGTCTAATCAACGAAGGTCAGATCGTGGGTGCGCTGCTGTGAGATTTATGAGGCTTTCGCCTAAAACAGTTGCTTAAATGACGTAAACATGCCTGTGTTGCGCTGATGCCGCTGTTGTTCTACCGGTGTCATACTGGGAGATGTACGATTCCAGCATCGGGGTCTTGACCACGGGCACATCAGGAGGGTCATCATCACCGCCGCGCCGTTAGACGAGGACGCCGCCGCCGACTTGGCGCGGTCCTTGCTCAGCGACGGCCATCCCATTGCTTACGTGATGGCCGAGACCGGGCTGTCGGAAAGCCACGTTGAGATGCTTGCCAGCAGCACTGTGGAGCCTGACGTGAAGCGCCTGGCCAAGTACATGAATGTGCGGCTCGCCGAGCTAGGGATGAGCCAGTTGGAAGCGAGCAAGCTCGGCTTGGTGTCGAGGTCGACGCTGAACCTCCTCGGTAAAGATGACCGGATCCCCGGCCGCAGCACGTTGTCCAAACTCGATGAACTTCTGTCCTGGCTACCCGGTTCTGCGCACGCCACGATGTACGGCTCGGAACCCAAGACACGTGAGGCAAGCGTCGGCAAGCGGCAAGGGCCTGTCGTTAACCGCGACGCCGAGGACGATTACGACAATCTGCGCATGTGGATCGAGAAGCGGCTCCTGGAGTTGCAGATGAGCAAAAGCCGCCTGGCCGCTGTCGGCGGCCCGGGACGTACGACCCTGGCAACGATGGGTAAGCGTGGGTACAGCCCCAACGCCGAAACGCTGGAGCGCATCGACACCCACCTGATGTGGGAGCCCGGCTCGGCGTTGGCTGCGCTTAAAGGCGGCAAGCCCGTGAATCGGCGTATCGAGGTGAAACCGCACCCCGCGATAGTCCCGATCCATTCGATCGTGGACCGGCTCAAGTTGCTCAAGACCCGCATCGAACGCCAGCAAGAGACCCTCAACCAGCAGGCGCGGGATATCGATCAGGCGCTGGCACAGGCGCATCTGGTCATCGAAGACTTGACCCCGCCGCAACACCGCGCAAATTTCCCGGCGTCAACATGACGTCGGCGCCCTACGCAGGGCATTCAGGTGGCCAGCCAGCAGGGCAGTCCTGCCGGCCCGCTCACCGGGCACGGGCACGGCTATTTCCGCCGATGCCGCAGATCAGGAGATGTACTCATGACTAGCGGCATCGGGAGAACACTATGGCCCGCCAAAACGGCGACCAACAGCGAGATTTGTTCAGCTTCGAGGAGATTGACGACACCAGTGACCGAGTGGATGGGCCAGGCGGTCAACGAGGTGTACCGCCAGTGGCTGGAGCTACCTCAGGACTGGACACCGCAGCACAAGAATCGGTTTCTGCGCGAGGAGACCGCCCGACTGGACCGGTTGGCAGCGCAGATGGCCGACGACCTGGCGGCGTCGTCGATTCAGGAATGGACCGCACGCCACGGCCAGCATCCGGACTATCAAACGACCGTGAAGTTACGCCAGACAGCGTTGCAGAACGCCCGCGAGGCGGTCGTGCGCCAGGAACTCTACGATCAGATTCCGGAGCCCCCGGAACAGACGGTGGACTTCGACCCGCCTCTGCATCAGCCGCTGCCGCCCAGTCAGGTGCCGTGGAATCAGCGGTGGAACGACGCGCGGTATCGCAGCGAGCCGGGGGAGCGGATCGAAGCGCTGACCGAGATGGTGTGGCCCGCCCCGCAGTTTTCGGTGATGTTCCGCATCAAGGCGGCCTACCTCCTCAGCGCCCGCCTGGAGGACGAACTCCCGGTTCCGGACGGTCCTCAGCATCCCCTGGCCACCGACCTGGCGCCCCTGGTGTACGAGGATCTTCGGGCCGACGGTTACCCCGTGGAGTAACTGAGCCCGAGCCCCAGCTGTCGCTGTTCGAGGACTTCGACCAACCCACAGACCCCGCCACGATCGATCCCGGCGGCACACCGCTGCCAGCGGCGCGACCACCGGCGACTCCCGCTGCGCCGCCGTCGGCCACCGATGTGCCACCAGTGCCGACCACGGCGGCTGTGGCCGCGACCAGGACCGGCGCGTCTACCGACATCCCCAGCTCGCAGCAAGCACCTACCGCAGAGCTGGTGCCATCACAACCGCCAGCGCCGGAGATCCCCGCTGTTCACGTCGAGGACCCGGCGCAACCGTTTACGCTCAGCACCGAAATCCGGGTGCCCTCGGGGACCAAAGCGCGCATCCACGCCAACCTCGCTGCCATCGACGTCCTCGAGCGGCTCAACCGTGAGGACGGACGCCCCGTCACCACCGCCGAGAAGGAGGTGCTCGCGACCTGGTCAGGATGGGGCGCCTGCGCCGAGCTCTTCGATCGCCGCAACGACACCTACGCCACCGAGCGCGAACAGCTGCGCCAAACGCTGGGCCCCGATGCTTACCGCGCCGCCGAGGCGAGCATCCTCAACGCCCACTACACCGACCCGCTCATCGCCGCGGCCATGTGGGATGCGCTGCGCCAGGCCGGGATGCACGATGGACGAGTCCTCGAACCGGGCTGCGGGGCAGGAACATTCATCGGCCTCGCCCCCAAGGGCGCGGTCATGGTCGGCGTCGACAATGACACCGTCACCGCCGCCATCGCCGCCGCCCTCTACCCACACGCGCAGATCCGCGCCGAAGGCTTCGAAACCACCCGCGTCCCGGCCGAATCATTCGTCGCCACGATCGGCAACGTCCCGTTCGGCAACTTCACCCTGGTCGACCCCGCCCACAATCCGGGCCGATTCAGCATCCACAACCACTTCATCAACAAGGCAATCAGCCTCACCGCCCCCGGCGGCTACGTCACCGTCTTGACTAGCCGCTACACCCTCGACAGCGTGGATTCCCGGGCGCGACGCGCCATGGCCGCCAAAGCCGACCTCATCGGCGCGCTACGCCTACCGTCGAGCGCCTTCAAGCGTGTGGCCGGCACCGAAGTCGTCACCGATATCCTGGTCTTACGCCGCAAAGACACCGGTCAAGCCGCCGAGGACGACCTGACCCGCTGGATCGACACCGAAGATATTCCCTTCGAAGACATCGCCCACCTCGTCGACCGCAACGTCTTTGGCGCCCAGAAGGCCGACGACGCCTTCCACGTCAATGAGTACTTCCTCAACCATCCCGACCACGTCCTGGGCGCCTACGCCCTCGGCCAAGGGATCCACGGCTCGCCCACCCTCAAAGTCGTGGGGGAGCAGCCCACCCGTGAAGCCCTGGCGCAGCAGGTACGTCAGCGCCTGTCCGACATCGTCGAATACGCCCTAACTCACGATAAGGGGCTGACCGCCACCGCGGACTCCCTCATCGAGGTCGATGACAGCGTCTTTGACGCCGGCTTGTTCACCGCTGCCGAACGCGTTGACCAGCCACCCATGGACACACTGCGCTACTACCCACCCACCGACAGCATCCAACGTTGGAGTGGCCACAGTTGGGAAGAACAACGCACCCCGAAAAGCCGTCTGCGCGAGACCCGTTCGTTGATCGAACTGCGCGACGCTGCGACCGCGGTCATCGCCTCCCAACGTGACGATCAGCCCCTTGAGGTGCGCGAGCAGCTGCGCGCGCACCTCAACAAGCTCTACGACTCTTATGTCGCCAAACACGGCCCGATCAACCGCTTCAAATGGATTTATCCTGCGCCCCCGACCCAGGAGGCTCACGACCGCAAAAGTCGCCAAGGTCGAAGAATCGTGGCGCAAAGCCCGTGGTGCCGAAGGGGTGCCCTACCGCGGTCCCGTTCCCGAGCACCTGCTGGAGGACTGGTCGCAGAAAGCGTGGGAGCCCGCCAGCCCCTACAAGCGGCGCCCCCATCTTGATGGCGGCATGAAATACGATCCCCGGTGGGCCAACGTCGCGGCCCTGGAGATCTTCGACGAACAAACCGGCGAGGCACTCAAAGCTCCGATTTTCTCCGTTGACGTCCTCAATGTCCGTGCCGTCCCGGACACCGCCGCCACCATCGAAGATGCTCTCGCCATCAGCATCGACCAGCACCAGCGCATCGACATCGCCTACATCGCAAATCTATTGGGCACTGATCAGGCCGTCGCCGCAGAACAACTCCGTGGACTGGCCTACCCGTCGCTGGATGATCCCGACGAGCTAGTCCCGGCAGCGACCGCGCTGTCGGGCAACGTCCGCGAGAAGCTGGCTGCCGCCATTGCCGCGGCCCAGCGTGATCCGGCCTACCAGGATTACGTCAGCGCGCTGCGGGAGGTGGTTCCGCGCGACAAAGAAGCCTCCCAGATCAAGACTCGCCCGGGCGCACCGTGGATCGACGCCAAATACGTCGCCCAGTTCGCCCGCGAAACCTTCAGCGCCCCCACTGTGGTCGCCGACCACGTCGGGGGCACCTGGTCGGTGGAATGCGCACGCTACCAACGTGAATCGGTCTTGATGACCGAGACGTGGGGTACCGCCCATAAAGACGCGATCGAGCTGCTCGATGCGCTGTGTAACTCTAAAGCGATCACCGTCCACCGCCCCGCTGAGGAGGTGGCTGAAACCGGTGGCCCCAGCATCGATTTCGAAGCGACGTTCGCTGCCCAAGCTAAAGCCGCCAAGATCACCGACGAGTTCCAGAAGTGGATCTTTGATGACGAGCAGCGTCGCGAGGAACTGGTCGCCGAGTTCAACAAGCGTTTCAACAGCCTTGTTGCCCCGAAACATCGGGGCAACAAACTCACCCTGCCGGGTCTATCGGACCGGTTCGAACCGCACTACTATCAACGAGACGCCGTCGCCCGCATCATTGCCGAACCCACTGTGCTGCTTGATCATACGGTCGGTGCTGGGAAGACGGGGTCCATGCTGATGGGTGCGATGGAACTCAAGCGTTTGGGCCTGTGCAAGCAGCCATGGATCGTGGTTCCCAACCATATCGTGGAACAAGTAGGCCGCGAAGCCGCCCAGTGGTACCCGGCAGCTCGCATTCTTCTCGGCACCGCCGGCACCGACCCCGACGGGCGCCGGCGCTTTGTCGCCCAGTCAGCCACCACCGACTGGGACATGGTCATCATGCCCCAAAGCCTGTTTACTGCGATCGGCGTTAGTGAAGACACCCAAGTCGACTACGTGCAACGCCAGCTCGACGAGCTAGAGAATTACGCCGAACGCGCCGAGACCTCAGTCAGCAAGAAGCGCGTCGAACAGCAGAAGAAGCGGCTCGCGACGCGCCTGAGCGACCTGACCAAGCAGGAGCGGAAAGACACCGGCCTGAAGTTCGAAGAAACCGGTGGCGACTACCTTTTTATCGACGAAGCCCATATGTACAAAAACAAAGGGCGCCTGAGCAATATCGAGGAACTGTCATGCCCGGCGGCCGCGCAGCGCGCCGAAGACCTCGCCATGAAACTGGAAGTACTTCGACTTCGCCGCCACGACGAGGGCCGCGCCGCCGGCCTGCGCCCCGACCAGGTTGTCGAGCGCGTCACCACCTTCGCCACCGGCACCCCCGTGGCCAACTCCCTCGGCGAACTCTGGGTCATGCAAAACTACCTGCGCCCGGATCTGCTGGCCGCCGCCGGTGTCGCCGACATCAACGACTGGGGTGCGACCTTCACCGCCCCGGTTAGCAGCGTGGAAGTCAACGCCACTGGCACCAGCCTGCGGACGGTGACCAGGGTCGGAAAATTCTGCAACCTCCCCGAACTGCTGGCCCTGTCGTCAATCTTCACTGACGTCGTCACCCGCGACCAAGTCCCCGTTGAACTACCACACCTGGCCGGAGACCGCCGACGGGTTGTGAGCATCACCCCTTCCCAGGAAGTCAAGGACTTCATCACCGACTTGGGCTGGCGTCTCGATCACCTCGACCCCAAGCGTCCCGACAAGGACAACCAGCTCAAGATCGCCAACGACGGCCGTAACGTGTCCTTGGACCCACGCCTGGCCAACCTGGACCCGCCGGCGATCTCGCGCGCCACCGAAGTCGCCGACGACATCATGGCGTTGCACCGCGCCAACATCGACAACATCTACCGCGACCCCGAAACCGGGCAAGAGATGCCGATCCGAGGGGCCTTCCAGATCGTGTTCTGCGACCGCGGCACACCGTCGAAGGACCCTCGCCAGTTCACCATCTACGCCGCGATTCGCGACGAGCTCGTCGCCCGCGGCATGCCCAGAGAATCCATCGCGTTCATCCACGACGCGGTCAAACCGGCCGACAAGCTCAACTTGGCCCAGCGATGCCGGACAGGCGAGATCTCGGTGCTGATCGGGTCCACCGAGAAAATGGGCACCGGCACCAACGTTCAAACCAGGCTGCGAGCCCTCCATCACGTCGATGTTCCCTGGCGGCCGGCCGACCTCGAACAACGCGAGGGCCGAATCATTCGACAAGGCAACCAAAACCCCGAGGTCGACATCGTCAACTACGTCACCGAAGGGTCCTACGACACGGTGATGTGGCAGAAAGTTGAAGCCAAGGCCCGCTTCATCGAACAGATCAAACGCGGCGAAGTCGACATCGACGAAATCGAGGACCTCGGGGGAGGAGATATTTCCGGTGCCGCGGCCGAAACTAAAGCCATCGCCACCGGAGACCCCCGCTACATCAAGCAAGTCCAACTCGCCGAGGACGTCAAACGGCTCTCCGCGCTCGAATCCGCCCACCGCGATGCCGCAGCCCGCCGCCGACATCAACGCCGAGACACCGAACGCGAACTCACACGGGCCCGAGAAGAACTCGACATTCTTGAACCCGTGCTCGAGAAGATCGCCGCCCACGCAGACCAAGCGCCCACTGTCGTCGTCGGCGGCCGATCCTATGCCGAACGTAGTGAAGCAGCCATCCCGTTCGCTGCGGCCTGCCGCGACGCCTACGCCGCGCTCAGGGACAAGTCCAGTTTTAGCACCCGACCCCTGGACGCCACCCTCAACGGAATCAGCATCACCGCGCGACGAAGCCACCTCAAAGGCGAACTGCAACTTACTCTAGATGTGCCGTCGACCACCGTGGGTATCGAGGAGGCCGACCTGTTCGCCACTTTGCCCAGAGCCGCCGGAACCAACCACATCACCAAGGCGCGCGGGCTCTTACAGCGAATGGAGAACACCTATAAGGATATTCCGCACTTCAACACTCGACTCGAGCGTCGCGCCGCGACCCTACAAAACGAGCTCGACGACTACGACAGCACCAGCCTCGGGGACTTCGAGCACGCCGACGAGCTAGCCGCCAAACGCCTCGAACTCGAGACCCTCAGCGCCCAGCTCCGTTTGGAAGCGCAAAGCGAGGCCGCCCAAGCGGCCTCAGCGGCAGCCCGCGAACGCATGCTCGAAGCGGGCCGCCAACCAGGATGGACGCTGGACATCAATCCCACTCCCGCGCTGATCGCCGACGCCGGTCTCGTCGATGCCGAGAGTTACCGCGCCGCCCAGCGCCTCGTCGAACGACACCGCGCATCCGAATACCGAACACAGCGTGAAGCTACAGATCACGAGCAGGACCGCCAGCGCAGCAACGATGACGACGACCGGAGCCTGTGAAGCAAAACCGGGACGGGTTGCCGCATCCCTTGCGCGCAGCCACCTGCTTCACCGATAAACAGGCATATAACGCAATCGATGAACATGCGAATCTGCAATGAGTGTACGATCAAAGATGACAGTATGGACGCCGACGCCTCGGTCTGCCGTACGCATCGAACTATATTGGGGGAGAGGGGTATAGGTGAGTCGGCGCCGAAGTCGTTCGAGCCCACCATGGCGACACCACCCTGGCGCGGGGGCGAGCGAGGAGCCTACGCGTGAACACTGCGCTACGCGAAGCGACTGTTCAGGTCGCCCCATGAGCGGACCGGCGTCGACATCCCCAGGAAGTGTCGCGCCGCGGTGTTACCGTTGGAATCGGCGTCACGGGCCGGACGGTTCCCCCCCTGCCTTCCGATGTTCATCGAGCAATCTCCCGCGAAACGTGGACGCTGCCCGTGACGCCACCACGGCTTGTCACACCCGGGAGCTACGCTTCCCGCTATTCAGGTCGACGGCTGGGATGGGGTGATCAGATGAGCACAGAAATCGTTGTCCGCGATCCCTGGTGGGAGTATGCCCGGGGGTGCGCGGCCGCGTTGACCTCGGGCGCGCCGGCCCCGTCGATCGCCGTGTACGGCCCGATCTTGAACGACGACGAGGATGCCCGGTTATGCACCACGGCGATCTCCAGTCGACTTGTTGCCGGAGATGGAAGCTACCAGCGGTCCTCGACCTTTGTCATGGGCAGCCCCTTGCTGATGGCCGGAATGCTGGCGGCGCAAGGGGTTGCCAATAGTCGACGCCGTAAGCAGGCCCAGCGTGATGAAGTCCCACAATGGCGCGAACAGCGCCCGTGCACTGTCATCGTCACCGATGAGCGGCTGATGTGCAGTCGCTCAGACGGGACGTTCACCGACTTCTGGTTCGGCTACGTCACCGAGTTCTATCCCGACTTGCATTCGCGCACAGTGACCTTCGCCTACGGTGAGCGCTGCGTGCCGCTGCAGCTGGCGGGCCCGGCCACTGTGGCGATCGCACTGTGGTCCGCCCAAGCGCTACACGGGTCGGCCTGGGTCAACGACATCCGTCTGCATCCGTTGCTCTCGGGCGGGTCCGGGGTGTCCACGCTGACGTCGCGGCCAGCGATCGGCGCTGTTAGATGAGACCGGCCGCGCCAGCTTAAGAGTGCGACGCCCACCACGCGTAGAGGTTGTTGAGCGCTGCCCCGTCGGGGGTCGGTGCTGATTCCACGACGGCCAAAAACCGGTCGGGGTCGAAGGTCCAGGCGATCAGTGGTCGTCCGTCGGTGGCGATGCCACAGAAAAGTGTGCCTTTGGGTGTCGCCGGGTCGGCGAGGTGCCGCCAGGGTCCAGGGGACTGCATGTTGCCTGGGCACACCACAGTTGTTGCGGTTGCGATGACATGTGCCAATGCGTCCTGCAGTGATTGTGTGTCGCGTGCCAACGAGTAGGTCCCCGAGATCGGGCCACCGGGATCTTGATTGGGTCCGCAACTCATGATGACCTCTGCGCTTGGGTTCGTGGGAGCCTGTGAGTTGCACGCGCCAGGCGGATACCCATTGGGCAGCAAAATCTTTCGTGGTGAAGGTGCTGACGTGTGGGTCGTCGGGGGAGGGCTGGCCCTCACCGTGCGGTCGTCGTGGCCGGAAGGCGCCAGCCAGGCCAGCACCACCGTAACGAGGACTGCCACCGCGGCACCGCCCAGCAGGACCATCGACCGCTTGGACCCAGGGTGGTGGGCTGGCCTGCTCGACGGGACCGGCGTCACTGATACACGCGGCGGCAGGGGGGTGGTCGGTGAAGGACGGGGGGAGGGGCTCAAGGCGTGCGTGGCCGCAGCGGCAAACTCGCCGGCCGTGGTGTAACGATCCGCGGGACGTTTAGCGAGCGCCTTGGACATGACCTCGTCGAGCGCCGGGGGAGCCCAGGGCAGGAGCGCTGAGAGCTTTGGAGCGGCTTGCTCCACATGCGCGTGGGCCATGGCCGCGGCAGTGGAGTACCCAGGGAACGGGACTGAGCCGGTCAGGAGTCGAAAGAACGTGCACCCAAGCGAATACACATCAGCGCGCCCGTCGATGGCGGTCTCGCCGGTGATCACCTCCGGTGCGGTGTAGGCGAAACTAGCAACGAGAGCGCCTCCAGGCTCGCGCTCCGATGTCGCCGATACGACCTCGGCTGCGCCAAAGTCGGCGAGGACGACCCGTTCCCGCCCATCCGGGCGCCCACCCAGCAGGATGTTCGACGGCTTGACGTCCTGATGAACGATCCCGCACCTGTGGGCGTAGTCCAGTACCTCGGCCACCTCGTTGACCACCCGTAGTGCACGCACAGGGGTCATCGAACCGGCCTGCAATGCGGCCTCGGCAGTGGTGCCCTCGACGTACTGCATCGCGATCCACAACTGACCGTCCTGGGTTTCGCCGCGAGCGTAGATCGCCACGACGTTCGGGTGTGCCAGCCGAGCGGTGGTCTGACCCTCCCGCTCGAAGCGAGCGCGGATTTCGGGATTGCCAGCCAGTTCCAGGGGTAGCACTTTGAGCGCCGCCCACTGGCCCAAGACGGAGTGCCACCCCAGGTACACCAGGCTCATACCGCCGCGACCCAAGACGCGGTCGATACGGTAGCCGGCAATCTCATCGGGCTGGTCGGGCACCGACTCAGGCTCGCTCACCTGCAAACCTCCCACCGGCGTTTCTACCATCGAACGCGAACTGTACGGAATCCGTGGCCGCCTCGCTCAAAGCCCGCTACCCCTACTGACTACCTTTAACGCCCGGGGATCCACACCCGCTGTGCTCGATTGGAGCTGCAGTAAATAGCTTGCCTGCCAATGTAATTCGTAAGCGTTCCTAGGATATCGGGGTCGCGGTGAGCGAGGACCGCTCGATCATCGGCAGAAGTAATCCCTACCCGCATGTACGGATACCGTCCAAGCGCCGGGTGAAGAACTCCGGTCGAGTCGAGATCGACGTTATAGAAGGTGAGTGCCCTTGTCGGCCATTGCAAGGACTGAACTGTGGGTAGCTCTGGCACGCATTGCCCGTCGTAGACGACGATCGCCGGCGGTCGGTCCGCAGCCATCAGTGACGCTTGGCTGACAGTGCGGGCGATTTCGTACCTTGGGTACTGTTGTCCGCTGTAGTCACAGATGCTCATCTCCATCCCGTTGCTGCGGCCGAACATGACACCGCTAAGAAGATCGCAGGCAAACCGGTCGGGCTCGGCAACGTCGGGCCCAGCTTTGGGGTCGTAGAACTTTTGCCAAAACGCCGTGAACCGGGCGTCGAAATCCCGTGCGTAGGGGTCAGTACCTTGACGTTTCAGCTCGGTCAAGGTGGCGAAAGTATCTTCACCAAAGGCGACAACGGCAAGAAATGTATAGCCAGCCTGCAAGGGTGTTGTGGGAACGTGCGGGCGTATCTGCAGCAACTCGGCTGCCAGGCGTTTGGCATCGCTGAGAGTGGTGATCCCAAGAAGCGGGTCGATGGCGATTGGGGACGCAGACGCCAACTCTGGACGGTTAGTGCCGATCCGAAACCACTCCACCTTGTTCTGCCCGAGTCCCTCAGCCATGTGTCCCAAGGCCAGATTCCGCAGCTTGCACAGGGTCTCGTCGTCTGCGACTTCGGAGTCGATTGTCGTGACGCCGTGGCGGGCCAGCACCATTGGGTACAGCACGTCGAAGCCCAGATTCGTCAAAACCGGCCCCTCGAGGTAGCACGGCTTTCCTGTGTCAGGAAAGAAACCCAGATACGCTGCCCCTATCTGCGAGTCGCGTTCGGCGTGCCGGTACAGCGCGGCGAATGTCTTTGTCGCAGAACCAACGACGTGCTCCGGTTGGCCGAAATAGTCCAGTAGAGCCCTACGGTCGTGCTCGTCGCCGGCCAAGGCCTGTGGTTGTTCAAACGTCTGCTGATAAACCCCAAGTTCGGCCACCGCCTGCGTATATCCCGTTGGCCAGCCATAGGCATGATCGAACATGAACAACACAGCGGAGCTAACTTCGGGCTCGTCGCCCTTTTCCAGTGCGGCCTGCAGCTGGCGGTGAGGGCCGCCCGCGTCGGCGACGCTTTGTTGGCTGAAATGGAAATACTCCCGCGTGTCCTTCAAGAAACCCGCGAAGGCCGGTGTGTTCGGTGTTCCGGAAGCCATGCCCCCTATCTTGCAACTAACATTCCCTAACATGCAACATGTTTTTGATGTTTTGGTGGGCGGTTCGGTGAGGAAGTGCAAATACCGGTCCGGCCTACCTCGGCGGTTCCCCCCGAAGCCGGGACTACTGCAACGAACTACTCCTGCAATCGGATTTGGACTGTGCTGTCCCGGACATGAGCCAAGGCGCTCCGCGCGTCGTCGAGGTGGACGTAGGCCGTCGCCTGGCCGTAGAAGCGGGGATGTCCTGGCAATGGCCTGCATCCGACGCGGACCCAGTCTGGGTCGATGTCCTCGCTGCAGAGGAGTCGACGGGTCGACTTGGCGGTCGCAGCCAGTGCTGGCATGACAACGAGCCCGCTGGTCGTGGGTAACATCGTGTGGATCGTCTCAGCGATTGCCCACGGTCTCATCAGCGACTCGCCCGGCAGACGGGTATCCATGGTCGCATCCAGCACCAACAGCACCGTGCTAATCGGCATTCCTGCGGTGAAGTCGTCGTCTTCGTCCAGCTCTGGAGTGAGCCACTCGTGGTCGAAAAGCTCAGTGAAGACTTCCGCGCGCGGCCCGTAGAGCGGCAGCACCTCCCGGGGGCCTTCGTACCCGGCGCGCAGAATGAGGAACTGTACGGTACCGACGACGACCTCGCGGGCATTGCCGCGGGCATCAAGGTGTGACAGGCGAAGCTCGGCGCGCCACTCCTTGCACGCCGAGAGTGTGGACCAAGTGTCCGCACTCTCGTAATGCATTCGCGCAGCGCCGAACTCAAGCGTGGCGCTACCGACCGTGTGTGTGACATCGGCGCCGTCGGGGACGTAGTCGTAAAGGAATGCGGTCAGGTCGGTGCTAGTGATAGTCGGTTCTCGCCGCAAGGCATCCGATGGGGCGAGCCTGATTGCGTCCTGGGCTTGCGTCATGGCGCGGTGATTGTCATCGTGCACATTCCCACGTTACGACCTCAGCGCCGACTAGATCCCGCACCACCACTTACCCGCCGCGACGAGTTCGCGAAACGCGCGATGACCAGGGAGGGTTTGCAGGCGCTGCGCACGACGCTCGGCGAGGCGGCCCGCGGCGGTTGTTGAGACGCCGGTCCTGGGGCCCCCACTCCGAGACGTATTTCTTGGCGAGGGTCGGCCGATCACGATCCAGCCCAAAGCTGCTCGTCAAAACCGGTTGCACCGCATGTCATTTTGTCACGTGACATATTCCTTTCGCTATTTCAACCTATGGCGACTTGAACACGTCGTGATCCCCGACGCGCCGCCATCGGCACCGCAATTCGCCATCGACGGTGACGAACTCGAATGTCGCGCGACCGTCTGGGCTGGAAAATGACCATGTCATCTCCAGGACGCCGGGAGCGCTCTGCACTGTCTTCACGCGAAGTGCTCGCGGCCAGGGCGTCGCCGGATTTGCGGCGTAGGCGTCGCATGCAGCTATGAACTTCGTCTTTACTACGTTCAAAAAAGCAGCGCGGTGCTCGGGCTTGAGCCGGCGCACGTCGCCGTCGAACGCCGGGGTGGTTTCGAACTTCACGGCGACGGCGAGACCTCGGCCGCCGCGTCGTCTGACCTGGCCTCGTCGTCGAGCTGATCCAGGTGCGCCATAAAGGATTCGCTGCCGTCGTGAACAGTGACACGTCCGGCCGCGACGTGCTCGTCGACTTCCTTTTCGCGTTGCTGCCAGCGATCCTGCCAGAACCAGCGCTGATCAGCGGGGACCGGGAGGGCTGGCCGAAGCTCTAAGACACCGTCTTCACGTTCGGTGATCTCGACCTGAGCGCCGGACTCATCGAGATGCAGTCGGCGCCGAACGTCCGCCGGTAGCGCCACGACGCCTCGGGCCTGGACCGCCACGAACCCATGAAATGTCATATCTCAAGTATGCACGATTACGTCAATACGGCAAAGACGTATTGCTGTTTTGCAGTAATACTGCCGATAATAGTGATTATGTCAACTGACAGTTTGCACTAGCGTATACTGAGAGTTGACACCATCGCATCGTCGCAGAATACTTGCCGGCATGGCAACCCCTCGCCTCGTCGAGCTGATCGACCGCTACAGGAACTCCCACGGGGTCAGCGAGGCCGAGCTTGCTCGCCGGATCGGCGTCACGCGGGAGAATCTGCGTAAATGGCGAACCAACGGTGTCCGCAGGCTGCCGGAACGCGACAATCTCGCTGCGGTTGCCCGGGTTACCGGACGCGCGTACCGCGACGTCCTCTCGGCCGCTCTGTTTGACACCGGCTATCTCACCGTCGAGCATCCCGCGCAACCGCGGCCCTACACGGAGGTCCTCCAGGACGCCATCGCCGTCCTCACCGAAGCTACCCGGTTAACCAATCAGCCTATACGCCAAGCTAGTTCGGGCGGGTGGGAACCCAACCCAGATCCCCGCGCGGCACTGCCGATCGACTGGGCGGAGTTCGTCACCCTTGCGCTGGCCGGCGCTGCCGCCAACGTCGGCGGCGTCGAGGCCGCGCTAGCCGGTCGCGCCGGCTCCTGGGAAGCCGAAATGGTGCGTCAGACCCTCAATTCCACCGTTTTCAACGACAAGGACTTGCTGCGCCACCGCACCGAACCCGTCGTCGTCGACCTCTGGGTGGAAAGCATCCTCGATCACCTCAACGACCCCAGCGACGATCTCTACGCCGACGCGGCGAATGAGGTTGACGCGCGCGCCGAAACGGTCCCCCACCCGACCGATCTGCCGCCGGGCCCCTTCTCCCCTGACGACCCACGCCTAGCCAACAAGCCTTGGGTCGAGGTGACTGACGACGGATACCTCCACATCACCTACCTGCACTGGACAGGCGACCCGGACGACCTCGCTCTGCTAACCACACTGACCGAAGAAGCCCGCTTCCACCGCGACCCCACCCCCGGAGAAATCGCCTATGAGCAAGCCGTGCAAGCGATCTCAGCGCAAGTCGACGCAGTCGACGCGCTACAGCGACGCGAATACTCCGACTACGCGGCTCGGCTCACCCAGGCGATCAAGGACAACATCGCGGAGCTTGAGCTAACCGTGCCCGTCACCGTTTCTGTCACTCTTGCCCCCGAGGATCGCGAACCCGGGGCATTTGACGCCCACGCACCGCAGCCTCTCCCTCGCAACGTCATCGAGAGTGCCATCGACAGGGCCATCGCCGAAACGCCAACACCATCGATGTTGCCGGGTGGCCCTCTGGACCGGCTCGCCCCAGACATTCTCAAGACGGCGGGCGGGTTAAAGGAAACCGGTGACGACGGTGAGTGAGTCCGACCTGGCCAAGGTGTCGGAGGCCTCCGAGCTGTGTGGCATGCCCATCGACGTTCTCAAGATGATGGCAGCCGATGGTCTACTGCCCCAGGTCGTCCGGGGGAAGGCCGGGCATGTGTATTTTCCTCGGAGCGCGATTCCAACGTGGACCGAGTGTGTGAAGCTGCTGAGGGAACAGCGTGATCGACACCTGCGGCGCGCGGCATCGGCTCTGCGCCGTCTAGAGAACGAACTCGAGGCAGTGCGCAACGACATTACCGAGGCCCGCGAATACCCGCAACAGACCCTCGGCATCGACCTCATGAGCTTCGGACACTGGCCCTATGACCGCATGGCGTCAACGCTGCGCGGTCAACCGCTCATCACCGGTGTGCTGGAGCAGTTCACCACCGAGCGGATCGCCATCACGCGGTACCACGACGCCTACCTCGACGCCCTGGCGTCGGAGGGGCGGCAGGCCCGCGAGGACACCCTCTGACCCACGGGAGCCAGCCGCGATCCGCTTACTGGGGTCCCTGGGTTCTCAGCGCGACAGGGCGACACCGGCGAGTGGGGGTGCGTCAGCCGGTCGCGTCGGTGTCGCTGTCCTGGGGTTCCTCGTTGAGGATGCCCTTGGTGAGGGCTGACGGAGTGGTGCCCAGTGCGTCGGCCAGGCGCGAGAGCACGACGACGGTCAAGTTCTTGTGGCCGTTCTCAAGCTGGTTGATGTAGGTGCGGTGGATACCGCTGCGCTCGCCGAGTGTGGTTTGAGCCAGGCCGAGCTTTTCACGGCACGCCTTGATGTTCGCGCCCAGCCGCATCTGAATCGCGTTCTCGTCGATCGTCACCGTGCGGTCCCACTCTCTACGCGTGTTGCGCATAGTCTACAGGGGCGTATCGCTCAGAACAGGCCATCGCCGGTCGCCTCCTGCCACCACTGCTCAAACCCACTGCGCTGCTTGGATTCCGCCCCGGCTGGTGCCGCGTTCGCAATGTCAAACTTGAACTGGCCCCGGCGTGACGGCCAGGTGGTCGACGCCGCCGTTCACGCGGTCACGCAGTACGTGTCGGAGGATGCCGTCCCCGCCGCGCACGGGGACACCGGGCTGTCGGGTGAGGAGCTCGGCGATGATGGTGCGGCCATCGGTGGCCAGCACCCACCCGTAGCGACCGGGCGGTGATGCCGGCCTTGCCGTCTCTGCCAGGGCGCACCACCCGCCGAACTTCGTACAGCGACCAACCGCCAGTGCCCAGACGCTTCTCGAAGAGGGCGTGCAAGCGGTCCTTATTGGACCGCGCCACCTCGTTGGCTTCGAAGCCAATCCCGTGGCGGTACCGCTGTGGCCGCGCTCTCATGACCCGTCATTGCCACGACCAGGGCGAGATCGGCGAGGCCGAAGTCACGCACGACCGGTTCGGTGATCCGGCGCATCAGGAGCGCCGTGCTGTCGAGCCCCAGCCGAAGGACATGACGACCAAGCCGTGTAATCCGTTGTGGGGAAACTTATTACGGTCCTGTCGCGTTCCGCCGCCTGTTGTCTATAGTCTACACATTGGTGTAGACTATAGACAACACCACGGCGTCAGGGGAACACGTTGAGCGACCTCACCACCGACCAGCGCTGGCTGCTCTACTTCATGGGCGGCTGGCAGATCCGTGACTGCCTGATCGACACCGCTGGAACCGACCACCTGATGCGGTCCATGGGGGGGCCTGTGGGTTCACTGGCCCAGAAGGAGGCCCGGAGTGGATGACTGGCTGGGAGACCCGCAACGGTAAGGTCCACGCTCCCGGCCGATGTGAGAGCCGGGTGGTCATCACCAAGGCTCAGATCAACGCCTACGCCCGCAGCTTGCGCGAGAGCGTCCGGGCCGAGCTGGTTGCACTACGCGCCGAGGCCCGAGCTGAGGTGAACCGCACCGCGGGTTGGTGTCACTGCCCGTGGTCCCAGACCGCTCCCAACGCCCACAGCGGCCCATGCCAGCGCTACCACCCGACCGATGACGAAGATGACGCCCACTACGCCACCGTTCGGCGGATCGACTACGCCCTGGACGAGGTCCTGTGGCGCGCGCTCGACCTGCACCGCGAGCCGGTCGGGCAACTGGAGCTGTTCGCTGCGCTGTGACCCGTAAGACCCCAACACCTGATCCATCTACCACGCAAAGGATTTCGTTCATGACCACCACCTACGTAGCCAGCGTGTCACCGTTTACCGCGACGGCCCGTGATGACCGCAGCCCCGTCGCGCGTGTGCGCTATGTCAGCGACGGCGCCATCTACGTCAAGGTCGCCGACGTCAGCCACGACGCGCTGCCCTCGGTGACCGGGTATCCCATCGAGTTCTGGCTTCGCATCGACCACCTAGCCCGCCAAGCACACCACTACCTCGCCGACCTGATCGCGGCCAGAAAGATAGCCCAGGTCACCACGTTCGAGGAACTGCCCCCCGCCGTCGTGGCGCGCATCCGCGCATCCAGCGAGGTCGCCCAGCTCGGCCCTGTCGAGACGACCTACCTCCAACTACGCATCACCGACTTACTCCGCTTCGGCTGAAGCCGAGCGACACGCCCACCCCGACGATCCGCCAGGTCTTGGAAGGTAAACCGTGGCCCTCATTGAGACGATCGACCCCCCGATATCAACCTTGCGCTGCAAGAACGGCATTGGCGCACAGCTGCAATGGCAGATTCCCGAAGCCGAGCTTGAACATCGCCTCGACGCAGCCGCCTACGCGGCCGCCGCAATCCTCAACGCCCCATCAGTGCGGCCCGAGGGGACCGGCGGCTTGAGCCGTCGGGGGAATCGGGCTTGGTGACCAGCGTGTGATCGTGAGTTCTGTCGGTGTCGTTGCGTAACGTTCGGGTCATGTCAGGTCAGCGGTTCCGTCGCACTCCGGGTGGGGTGTGCTCGCTGGGGCTGCATCTGGTGTGGTGCCCGAAGTACCGGCGCCGGGTGCTGGGTGGCGGCGTAGCGGTCCGCTGTACCGAGTTGTTGGAGCAGATCGCCGACGAGCATGGCTGGCAGATCGTGGCCAAGGAAGTGATGCCCGATCACGTGCACCTGTTCGTCCGGGTCGGGCCGGCCGACGCGCCGGCTGCGGTGGTGCGTGCGTTCAAGGGCCGCACCGCCCGTGTGCTGCGCGCAGAGTTTCCGTATCTGCGGCGGTTCGCGAAGGTGCTGTGGTCGCCGTCGTATTTCGCGGCCTCGGTCGGGTACGTCTCAGAGTCGACGGTGCGCCGCTACATCGAGCACCAATGGGACGCGGTGGCCTGATGCGGCGCGCGTATGTGTTCCGGTTACGCCCGACAGCACGCCAGCACGTCGCCCTGGCGGCGTGCGTCGAATCCCACCGCGAGTTGTATAACGCGGCACTGCAGGAACGCCGGGACGCCTGGTCACATAGCACGACCCGGATCTATTACGGAGGCCAGTCGGCGCAGCTGACCGAGATCCGCAGTGTGCGCCCGGACCAGGCGGTGTGGTCGTTCTCCAGTCAGCAGGCCACGCTGCGCCGGTTGACCAAGGCGTTCGACGGATTCTTCCGCCGCGTCAAACGCGGTGACACACCGGGCTATCCGCGGTTCAAAGGTAAGGCCCGCTTCGACAGCGTGGAGTGGCCCAAAGACGGTGACGGAGCGCGCTGGCTCCCCGACCACAACCGCGTGTACCTGCAAGGCATCGGGCAGGTGAAGGCGACGGTGCATCGCCCGGTGCAAGGACGGGTGAAGACGATCCAGATCAAACGCCAAGGCCGTAGGTGGATGCTGGTGCTCTCGTGTGACGACGTGCCCACCAGTCCGTTGCCGGCGACCGGCCGGCAGGCCGGTGTCGATGTCGGGGTGGTGACCTACGCGACGTGTTCCGACGGTACCGAGGTCGCCAACCCACGCTGGGCACGGCAGGAGGCGGCTCGGTTGGAGGCGGCTCAGCAGCGGCTACAGCGGGCCCAACGCGGCTCCAACAACCGGATCGCGCGCCGGGAGACGGTGGCCGCGCGGCATCGTAAGATCGCCAACCGGCGTAAGGACTTTCACCACAAGCAGGCCCGCGGCCTGGTGGCCGCCTATGACCTGTTGGTGGTGGAGGATCTCACGATCGCGAACATGGTTCGCCGGGCGAAACCCAAACCTGACCCACAGCGGTCGGGGCAGTTTCTGCCGAATGGTGCCCGGGCGAAGTCCGGGCTCAACAGAAGCATTAGTGACGCTGGCTGGGGTCAGTTCGTCTCGATACTGCGCGCCAAAGCGGAAGACGCTGGGCGCACCTGGATCGAGGTCAACCCCCGGCACACCTCCGACGGGTGTGAGTGCTGCGGCCACGCAGCACCCGAGAATCGCGTCAGCCAAGGGGAATTCGTCTGTCAACGGTGCGCCCACACCGCACCAGCAGACCAACACGCCGCACGCAACATCCTCAGGGCTGGACTGGCCCTACACGCCGCAACCGCAGCGTAAAAGAAGCCGGTCGCTTCCAGCGGCCGGAGAAGTCACTCTTTGAGAACGACCTCACGCCTCACGCCGACCGAGCGCGCCGCTGCCGAGGATGTCTACGCGTCAACCACTCTCAGGCCAACACCAAGAAGGCCTACGAGCAGGGCTTGTCTCTGTTCGACCTGGAAGACCCCGACTTCGAGGCCAGCGTGACCCGCTCCGAGCGCGACCGCGCCACCGCAAACTGCGTGCTGCACTACGTCGCCCAGCACCACCCCCGCCTGATCCTCATCGAGTGCACCACCGAACTGACCTCCTGGGGACCGGCCATCCCGGGCAAGCGCAAGGTGGGCGACGGGTCCACCTACCGCTGGTGGCTTAAGCAATTCGACCTCCTGGGCTACAAGCACCGCGTGCTCTACCTCAACTCGATGTTCTTCGGCGTCCCCCAGTCCCGCGACCGCCTCTACATCGCCTTCTGGGACCGTCACCTGCCGACCCCCGACCTCGATCACCGCCCAGCCGCCTGGTGTGGCCACTGCGACTCGCTGGTGCAGGCCGTCTGGACCTGGCGCACCGGAGTCCCCCCGACTGGCTCGGTGCGCTACGGCAAGCAATACGACTACCGCTGCCCCTCCTGCCGCGCCGTGGTCGTCCCGCGCACCACGCCGTCCCTGGCAGCTCTGGACCTCACCGACCTGGGAACCCGCATCGGCGACCGCGCCAAGCCCCTGGCACCAGCGACCATGGCGCGCGCCGAGCGGTGCCGCCAGCGCTTCGCCGACTTTCCCGCCGTCCTGATGCCGGCCAAATCGGTCTACGGCTCCGAGCGCCAACCATGGCAACCGATGGCCACCCAGACCAGCCAGCAGGAGACCGCACTGCCGTCCACCGGCGCACTGCTCGCCGCCGCCGGAAACACCTACGAGCGGCCCGGATCAGACTGCCGCAGAGGGGATCTGAGCCAGCCGCTGTGGGCGCAGACCGCCACCAACACCACCGGCATGCTCACCCCGCCGGTCGCGCTCACCGGCCAGACGATCGCCGCGCACCGCCACAACGGCGACGGCAAGCACCTCACCCTGCCCATGGACACCGTCACCAGCACCCATGAGAAGGCTGTCCTGCTCGCCGTCGCCAACTATCAAGGCAGCCCCCGCAGCGCCGCTGAACCCCTGCCCACCCAACTCGGTTCAGAAACCCTTGGCCTGTTCTCCGGCGGAGTGATCCCCTTCCGCCGCAACACCGTGCCGACCAGCCACGCCGAGGCAATGCCCACCGTGACCGCTGAGCAAATCCCCGGCGTCCTCACCGCCGCTGGGATGATCAAGAACAACGGGGCGATAGACGAGGCGAAGTACCGCAGCTACTCCGTGGACAAGCCGCTGGGAACAGTTGTCGGATCGGCCGTCACCCAAGGAGTTCTGTTCTCGGGCTGGTACAAGCAGAACGGCAGCACCGGAACCGAAACCGCCCCACACCCACTCACCGAGCCCTTGGGCACCCTCACCGCCAAAGACACCACCGCGCTGCTGAGCGCGCAGTGGCGCGCCGCACTGTCCGAGCTGACCCTTGAAGACTGCTACTTCCGGATGATGAAGCCCTCCGAAATCGGGCGCGGATGCGGCTTTGACGTCGACTTCGCCGACCACACCGGCACGTTCATCGTCTGGGGCAGCGCCCGCAACCAGGTCGACGGCTACGGCAACGCCGTCTCCCCAGCTGTCGGCGAATGGATCGGCCTGCGCTTGCGCGCCGCCCTGCACCGCGACCTCGCTGCCTGATCGCACGGTGGTGGGTGGGCTGACACACCGGCCCACCCACCACTGCCACCACCGAACTTCACACCCCTCACGACAAGGACCCCCGCCATGAGCCTGACAACCGAAACCCCCTCCCGCCCCGGCAGTTACGCACCGCTGCGCTTCACCCGCAACGCGGCGGCATTCCAACGCTGGTGGCCGACGCTGACCGACACCACCGACATCACCGAAGCCATCGACGCGTTGCACGCACCGCAGAGCAGCGACGTCGAGTCCAGCCTGCACTGGCTGATGATCACGGTCTTCCAAGGCATGACCCCGGTGCCCTGGCTGGAGGTCCACGGACTGCAGCCCACCGCCCGCGTGTCCCACGCCGTCCTGGACGCTGAGGTGGCTTACGACGGCGACGGAGACTGCGTCGGCGTCGATGTTGTGCTCTCCGTGCACGTGACCGCCGCCGACGGCACTGCGGTCGCGACCACACCATCGGCCTATGTCCAGTGGCCGGCCAAGACCTTCGCGCCCACCAACGCCGAACCCAGCGCAGCCCTCGGCGAGATCATCGACACCGCCCTCGATCTCATCAACGACACCATTGCCACCGCCGACCGCTTTGCCGCGATGGCACGGGCTCCACACTGCACCGCCACGGCCCCAGCAGAACCGCAGGACGACGGCGAAGACGAACCCGAGGTCGAGACCTGCCGCGACTGCGGCCGCGTCACCCGGATCGACGACGAACCCGTCGACACCGACGCCGCCGATGGGTGGAATGGGTATTGCGGCAGCTGCGCAGACCGTCGAGAAGGCCAAGACTCCCCCGACGATTGAGACCAGGCGTGCATGATCGCTAAGGGCGCGTTAGCAGGGTTTGCGAGGAACCGCATTAAGCGTGCATTTGAGGCCGGTATTGCAGTGGTAATCGGTCCGTACCGAAATACATTGAAGATTCGGTCTCGGTGCCCTTTACAACCTTTTTAGCTCTTATCAGCTAGGAGGGATCAAAGTCGTCTGTATGGAGCGGCGGCGCGCCCGCGCGGGCCACTGACGGGCGCCCAACGGTTTCAGGCGACGGCGGCCTTCCAGGGGGTGCGATCTAGCGCCGCGCCACCCGGCGCGCACGCACAGTCAACGCCACTCAGCCGGGACAGCCTATGTGCTGCTCGGATGGACTTTCTTGCAGCCCGGACCCCGGTCTCGCCAAGGTCGTCGACGCGCCACCAGCCCGCCTTGGTCGGCGCCCGTCACGTCACGCAGTCTGCACGTTCAAAAGAGGCAAGGAAGACGGAAAGGCATTCCCCAAGTTGTGCTTTTATATGGTGCCCGTCGTCGTGCTGGAATTACAAATAAATTGGTCAGACAATGGCCGAAACGGCCTGAATTAATGCACCTCTATTGCTTGCATTGTCGGGCCTATTGTATTACAATTGACGTAGCACAAATAATTTGCTAGAGAAATCCGGAGGCGATTATGGACACCACGGTTACGGTCTACACAAAGCCTGCCTGCGTGCAGTGCACTGCCACCAAGAAGGCGCTCGACACGGCTGGCGTCCTCGGTTACCGCCTGGTCGACATCACCGAAGATTCCGACGCTCGGGACTTTGTGATGAGCCTGGGCTACACCTTCTCTTGATGGTTCGATAGTGTCTCAATGAATCGGCCCGGTTGAACGCCGGTTTGATAGTCGTCGACCTCGTGCTCGTCACTGAGAGTCGGGTCGACGGGACGTGCACGCGCCAAACGTGCAGCGCCACTCTCAAGCACTGTCACGAAGTTGGACGGGTTTAGCGGATTGAATCGCCCTGGAAATCCCGGAGGCTCCTGACCTTGGAAACGAGGATGCAGGTATGCCGAAGGAACAATCTGCCGGGAAGTCCACAGCGCGTCGCTACAGCCCGGAGGAGAAGGCCGCCGCGGTGCGGATGGTCCGAGCCCTGCGCGCCGAGTTGGGCACCGAGCAGGGCACGGTGTCACGGGTGGCCCGCCAGCTCGGCTACGGCGTGGAGTCGGTGCGCTCCTGGGCGCGTCAGGCCGACATCGATGACGGGTACGCTCCGGGGGTGTCCAGCGCGGAGTCTGCCCGGATCAAGGAGCTCGAACAGGAGAACCGAGAACTCAAGCGCGCCAACGAGATTCTTAAGCGAGCCGCCAGTTTCTTCGGGGCGGAGCTCGACCGCCAACACAAGAAATAGTCGATTTCATCGACGCCCACCGCGAGGAGTTCGGGGTCGAGCCCATCTGCACCGTCCTGCGATCTGCAGGGGTGTCGATGGCCCCGAGTACCTACTACGACACCAAGTCCCGCGCCCCCTCGGCGCGCGCCCAACGCGACGCAGAGCTTGGGCCGGTCCTGGTACAGCTCTGGGAGGACAACTACCGGGTATACGGGGTCCGCAAGCTGTGGAAAACCGCCCGTCGGGCGGGCCACGACGTCGGCCGGGATCAGGTGGCGCGGCTGATGCGGGCCGCCGGCATCGCGGGGGCGCGGCGCGGCAAACGCGTACGCACCACCACACCGGACCCGGCCGCGGCGCGACACCCCGATCTGGTCGGGCGGAAGTTCACCGCGACCGCGCCCAACCAGCTCTGGGTGACCGATCTGACGTTCGTGCCCACCTGGGCCGGGGTGGCCTACGCCTGCTTCATCATTGATGCCTTCAGCAGGATGATCGTCGGCTGGCGAGTCGCCCCGCACATGCGCACCACGATGGTGCTCGATGCGTTGGAGATGGCCCGCTGGTCACGCGGAAACCTGTTGGCGGGCTTGACATGTCACTCCGATGCCGGATCGCAGTTCACGTCCATCCGGTACGGTGAGCGGCTCGCCGAGATCGGCGCGGTCCCCTCGGTCGGGTCGATAGGGGACAGCTTCGATAATGCTCTGGCCGAAACGGTGAACGGCTACTACAAGGCCGAGTTGATCTACGGCCCCGCCCGCAGCGGGCCGTGGAGGACCGTCGAGGACGTCGAGCTGGCCACCCTGGGCTGGGTCTACTGGCACAACACCAGCCGCCTCCACGGCTACCTCAACGACGTACCGCCAGCCGAGTTCGAAGGCGCGTTCTACGATGCACAACGGATCGACCAACCACTGATCGGAATCCAATAGCCCGAGTCTCCGTCAAAACCAGGGCGATTCAAGGAGCGCTGGTGCGCCTCATCAGCGTTCGATCACGCAGACCGTTTGCCAGCAGGCGGATACGGGACAATCACCCGATGCCCACTCCAGAACCTGATGCATTTGGTCGCAGTTGGGTTGATGCCTGGAACGCCCAACGACGTCGAGATAGTCCTTGAGCACTTCGCTGAAGACGTTGTGTTCACCCCACCTGTGGCAGCCCGTGTGCTCCAAGAGAGCGCCCGGGTGGTGCGCGGAAAGGACGCACTTCGGGCCCTGTTGGAGATCGACACTTCACTAGAGCGTTCCTGACCTGGACCTGCACTTCGAGCCTTGTGGGTGTTTACGTGGGCATCGGCGTGATCGTCATCGGCTACCGCAATCAGAATGGCGACCTCGTGACCGAAGTGCTGGTCTTCGACGAGGGCGGTCTGGTCCGCGAAGCTCACGGCACCTACCTCATGTAGATGCGTGCAGCTGGATAGAGAGGCCGTGGCTTATCGGCGCGGTGGAAGTGGTGAGCGCTGTCTCGAATCTAGACAATCGATACGTCTCGTTTGTTGTCTCGAAACTGGACCGTTTGAGGTGGTTTGAGTCGCCCGAACGGCCGACGATACTGGCGGCGCCCAGGCCGATGGTGGCGACTTCGGATGACGGCGACGACGGTAGGTGGATGACTTTGATGACTTGGATGGCGAGGCCGCCGGGCGCTCGGTCCTTAACGTGGTCGGAGACCGTCAAACATGACGGTATGGATGCTGCGGGCGACCAGGGCCTCGTCGAGGGTGTCGTCGGTTATCAGATATGTCAATGCGCTGGTGGTGACGGCGCCAAATAGCGCGATCGCCACCGATCGCGGATCATGTTGCGCGACAAGGGAACCGTCGGAGGCTCCGGCGATGAGCAGCGCCTCAACGGGTTGATAGTAGGCGCTGCTGATCATCTCGGCGATGACAGGCATACGTGCCGCCCTGCCGAGCTCTCCGATCAGAGCCCGGCAGACCGCTGGGCGCCGGGCCATCACCCGCAGTTGCGCGCCGATGACGCCGCTGAGGCGTTCAGCGCCGGTGCCGTCAGCGTGCACGACGGCGGCCACATCGTCCGCGATTTCACCCAGCGCGTCTTCCAGCAGGTACGCGAGGATGTCTTCTTTACCGGCGAAGTAGTAGTACAGCGTCGCCTTGGCGATCCCGGTTGCCGTGGCGACGTCTTCGATCTTGGTTTCGTTGAGGCCGCTCTCAGCGAACAGTTCGGCCGCAGCCGGAAGGCGCTCGGCGATCTGAGGTGGGACTTCGCGCATTGCTGTTCCTGTTCGGCGAGTTTAGACTGCGAGTCTAAACGCTTGTTCTGCAATGTGGCAGGAGACCCGTGTGACCAAGGCGCAGATTCACTACGACCCCTTCGATGCGGTCATCCTCGACGATCCCTACCCGACCTACCGGGTGTTGCGTGATGAAGCGCCCGTGTATCGCGCAGAGGAATCCAACACCTGGGTGCTCAGTCGCCACCAGGATGTGCAAGCCGCCGCGCAAGATCACGATACCTATTCCTCGGTGGACGGGATATTTCCCATGCCGCCGGGTTCGGACTTCTTCCAGTCGGTTCTGCCGATGATGATCGTGATGGATCCGCCGCGCCACAACCAGCTGCGTGCACTGGTGAGCAGGGCATTCACGCCGCGGCGCATTGCTGCTCTCAACGATGGAATTGAGGATCTGGCGCAGGATCTGTTTGAGCCTTTAGCTCAGGGGGCGGGGTCGGCGGACTTTGTGGTGGACTTCGCCGGTGTGTTGCCGGCGGTGGTGATCGCTGATCTGCTGGGCGTGCCGCGTGAGGACCGTGGAAGGTTCCGACAGTGGTCGAGCATGCTGGTCCAAGTGGACCTCAGGCAAGGAGACAACGCGGACGCCTTGGCTGCGATGGCGTCGGTGTACGAGTATTTCACCGACTTCCTCGCCGACCGCCGCAATGCCCCGCGCGATGATTTGATGTCGGCGTTGGTGTACGCCGAGATCGATGGTGTGCGCCTCACCGACGAGGAAGTCCTCGGGTTTTGTGCGCTGCTGCTCATTGCAGGCCACGAGACCACCTCTAACCTGCTCGGCAACGCCGCCGTCGTGTTAGCTCAACACCCCGAGAGCCGTCACCGCTTGGCCACCGATCACAGCCTGCTTGGGCCCGCGGTCGAGGAGTTGCTGCGTTACGACTCACCGGCTCAGGGGCTTTCACGAACCTTGACCCGTGATGTCACGTTACGCGACACCCTGATGCGGCGCGGGGACAAGGTGCTTCTTCTGTTCGGGTCGGCCAACCGCGACGAGCGCGCCTTCCCCGATCCCGACGTGTTCGACATCGACCGCAAACCCGAGCATCAGGTCGCCTTCGGCCGCGGCGTCCATTTCTGCCTGGGCGCCGCGTTAGCGCGGATGGAAGCCCGGATCGCGCTGGCCGCCCTGCTGAAGCGGGTACCGGACTGGGAAGTCGACCTGGCTTCCGCGCAGCGGCTGCGGTCGGGCCCGATCCGGGGCTACACCTCGTTGCCGATCACCTGGTCAGCAACCTAAGCCACCGAGAGAAGGGCTCGACTTCTAGGCCGAGGCCACGGTAGTGGCCGACCCTTCCGGGTTGGTCGGTTCGGCTGGTGTGGTGGTGATTTCGCGTCGGTGCGCGGCGAGAAAGTCATCCACGATGCGCGCGCAATCCTGGTGGTCGATGGTGTGAAGTCCGGTCAGGCGGGCGAACACGATCGGGCCGATCAGTTGAGTCAGGGCCAGCGTGAGTTCGAAATCGCCAAGTTCGGCGCGTGCGTCGGGGGTACCGAGGATCTGATCGAACGGTTCGCGGTACTGGTCGATGACGCGCACCTTCAGGGAGCTGAGTGATTGCTGCCGATCGTGGGCATCCTCGACGTCGCCCTCGGAAGGTGGTGGCCCCAACGCGAGCCAGGCCAGGGTGGTCAGGTGGATCGGTGTTTCCTCGATCAACGCGGCCTGCCGGCTCAATAGTTCGACCAGTCGATCCCGCAGCGAACCGGTCAAGGGCGGAGGCGTGACGTGTGGAAGCAGTCGTTCAAAGGTGGCCGCGAGAAGTTGCGCAGAGCTGCTGAAATGCCGGTAGAGAGTCGTGCGGGCAACTTTCGAGGCTTTGGTCACGGCATCGATGGTGACGGCCTCGATGCCACCGGCACTAAGCAGATGGGTGGCCGCATCAAGCAGCCGCGTCCGCGAGCGCAGCCGTCGCGGATCGATGTCATAGCCGTCCTCGACCGAGAACTCAGAGGTCATCTCGCTCCTCAACCCTCAGAACCCCACAATCCTAAACCCAGACGACACTCGGCTGACGTTTCGACGACCCCACGTTGTGGTACTTGCAGTTGCGTAGCGAAACCGACAGTACCTACCCAGGTGGAGGTGTGATGGATTCCGGTGATCTGACGCGTTTCGCGACGGTGAATCTGTCGCGGGCTCAGAAGCGGACGCTGGTGGTGTCGTGCCTGTCGGTGGCTTTGGTGATCGGCTCGATGGCCGCCCTGTATTCCTCGCTATCGGACATCGCGGCCCAAACCGGGGCGACCCAGAGCCAGCTGACCTGGGTCGTCGACGGATACACCCTCGCCGTGGCGTGCCTGGTGCTGCCCGCTGGCGCACTCGGTGACCGCTACGGCCGCCGCGGGGTTCTCATCGCCGGACTCTTGGTGTTCTCGCTGGCCTCGACGATCCCGCTGTTCGTGCAAGACCCGGTCTGGCTGATCGCCGCGCGCGGCGCCGCAGGGATCGGCGCCGCGTTCGTGATGCCCTCGACCCTGTCGATCCTGACCGCCGGGTTTCCCGAGCACCAACGCGGCCGCGCCGTCGGCATCTGGGCAGGTGTGGCCGGTTCCGGCGCCATCCTGGGCGTCCTGTGCTCGGGACTGTTGCTGCAGCAATGGTCGTGGTTATCGATATTCGTCGGTTTGAGCGCCGCCGGCGTGGTCCTTTTGATCGCGGCGCTCACGCTGCCAGAGTCCCGCGAAGAATCCCATCCGGCAATGGATTACCCCGGTTCGGTATTGGTCGCAGTGGCCATCGGGTTGATGGTCATTGCCGTCACCGAAGCGCCGGCCCGCGGCTGGACCGATCCGGTGGTGTTCGGGCATTTCGCCGCCGGTCTGGTGGCGTCGGCGATCTTCGTCGTCGTGGAGTTACGCGCGGAGCATCCGCTGCTGCAGTTGCGACTGTTCACCGACCGGGGTTTCGGCAGCGGCACGCTGTCAATCATCCTGCAGTTCGCGGTGATGTTCGGCGTGTTCCTGCTGCTTGTGCAGTACCTGCAGCTCATCGTGGGCTATCAGCCGTTGCAGTCGGCACTGGCCCTGGCGCCCATCATCGTTCCGATCGTGTCAATTTCGTTGGTCGCGCCGCGGCTGGCCGAACGCCTGGGTCTGCGTTTGCTCACCGTGCCGGGTCTGCTAATCATCGCCGCCGGGCTGTACATGGTCAGCCGGCTTTCGGTAGACGCGGCCTACACCGACATACTGTTTCCGCTGCTGAGCTTGGGCACCGGGTTGGGGTTGTGCACCGCGCCGGCCACCGCGGCCATAGTGGCCGCGACACCGGTGGACAAGCACGGTGTGGCCGCCGCAGTCAACGACGCCGCCCGGGAAGTGGGCGCAGCGCTCGGCATCGCCGTCGCCGGCAGCGTCCTGGCTGCCGACTACACCAACCGCATCCAACCCGCCCTGGCGACGCTGCCCGCCCAAGCGCAGGAACCGTTCTCCGACTCCCTGGCCGCAGCACTGAAAGTCGCTGCGCAATCGGGACCGTCCGCGCAACGGCTTACCGACGTGGCCAAAGCCGCGTTCGTGCACGGCAACGGCCAAGCCGCCCTGGTGCTGTCGATCATCACCATCATCAGTGCCCTGATCCTCGCGGTATGGGCGCCCGGCCGCCCACGCAGCGCTGCGGACTCCGCCGAAGGGCAACCAGCCCAACGGGTCACATCCGGGCGGCAGGCCCGATCCGAGGGCCAGTCAGCCGACGGCCAACGCGAGTCTGACCAGCCGGCGAACCGGTTCGGCCGGGCAGCACCACGAGCTTCGACGGTGATCCTCAGTGACAACACCGGAATCCGGCGCCGACGCGACGCCGGTCCAGCTGCCCCCGTACACCGCGACATTCATGGGTTGTGGTCCCGATAATAACCACAGGGGGTTGGGCTTGGTGGGCCGCCAACCATCGCCTACCAAAGATACCGACAGTTGCGAAACGCTGCTATGCGTACTCTGAGCGGTCAAGACCGAAGCGAAGAGCCGGAGGGCGAGTCCCGCCCGTAGTCGGTCATTCGCGCCCCCACGCCCACGCAAGAAACCAATGGGATCGTAACAGTACTGTCAGTACCCCCGTGGGGATCGGTGCAACCGCTGCAGCCCCGCGAGAGGCTCACCGCGATCCAAGAGCGCGTAGTTGCCTGCAGTACTGAGGGCGGCATCGTCGTTAGCCTCAACCCCGTAGGCCGTTGAACCGTGTGTCCGTGGTGCACGCCCTATGCTTGGCGGTCGAAGCCTCCTCGCAGTTGTAGGCGATCTCTTCGCGCAGAAGCAGTTTCGATAACCGGTGCCGCGCCGTTATCAGATCCCCGCGGCAGTCTTGACGGGGCTAGGCGGACAAGTTTCGGCCGCGACGTTCATTGGGTTGGCTTGTCAGGCGCATGGTCGTACATTTCCCGCTCCATCAGGTCGTTGTCCAAGAACCAGCTGGAGCGAGGGGGGTAATGGCGTGGATGCACGGGGCCCTGCTCCACCCGCGCCCTTCGGTGCATCAGGCCGGTAACACTGCGGCCGGCGACCCTGACACTGTGGACGGCGCGGGTCCACCAAAGGGTCCTGGTTAGCGGAAGCTCGAGCTTCATTTTACCACCGTCACTTTCTCCATACGTTTGCGCGACTGTCCGTGGCACACGTCGCGGAGCTTGGTTCGATGAGCACGGCAAGCGACGTGCGGAGACCGCTTCGTGTAGCGCCTGCACGACGCATCCTTGGATCCGTTGCGTGATCATGATGCCGCCTTCGGTACACGGTCCGGTGCTCTTAAAAGTACTACTAGTATCGGTCAGATACTAGTAGTGTCGTGACGATACGACTGGTATCGTTCGACAACTGCACCCAGCACCATGCGCAACTGGGCTGGCCAACGATGGTCGCGGCACCACCGGCGGTACCACTGGCTAGCCCTTGGCTAGCCCTAACCATTCGTCAACAGCATTCGATAGGCAGCAACCAGAACACAATGGCTTAACACATTGCTATGCAGCATATTTCAGAGTTCAGCGAGTTGTTGTCTTGACTACCGGCGCCGGTCTGGCCTGGCCATCGCGTCAACGCAGCGTGTCTGGGCAGAGGTTGTATTGCGCGGCGGCGACGATCTGGGGACCTTGGAAGTTCTGCAAGCCGAACTGGTTTTAGAGAGTTTTAGGTGCTACACCACTGCGAATCTTGTCGCACATGCCGGTTGCCGTTAATCGGCCAGAAGTTGCGGTCCAACATCGTCACGCCGTTAGCATCTAGTTCAGCGAGGTAGCCTTGGTCATCGGCGCGAGCTGGCGACGCGGTGGCAACGAATTGGCATATGCCAAACGCGACTGGAATGTATACCTTGCCGCCCGAAAAGCGGGCTCTACCTAGCAGTTGCGCCTGCCCCACTAGGGCTACCTACCCCCACTGACGACCGGTGCCGTTATAAAATTGTGGATCGGGATTTCGGTTCACGGCCAGCCGCGTCCTTGTTCCTCCGAGCTGCCGACATGACAACGGCTGCGGCTGCCGCCGAGCACCAGGTTCAACGCAGTCTGCGCTTAGTCGAATCCGGCTAGAGTGAGCCTCAAGGCTTGTTCCAGTTGGACGTGGAGCGGTGGACTCGTTTTGGTGTCGGTGCTAATCCAGCGCCGAAGTATGAATTGTGCGGTGGCCAAACCCGTGTGGACCAGCAGCGAGGGACGGATGTCGGTCACCGCGTCGACGCCCATGTGCGTGGCGACCAGTTCGATGAACCGGTGGTTATCGTTCTCGCTGATCAGCGCCGATTCGCTCAGTAGGTGGGGGGCGGTCCGGATGGCTTCTCGCCAGTATTGCAGATTCTGATTTGCTGTGTCCCAAGCGGTTTCGATAAGCAGACGCATCAGAGTCTCGGTTGCTGATGCGTCGGACGGCTGGGCGCTGTAGGACGCAATGATTTCGGCGACCATTTGCCGGACGGGTGCGACAAGCAGGTCTTCCTTGGTGGGTGCGTAGCGGAAGTAGGTACTGATCGAGATTCCGGCCGCGGCCGCGATGTCCTCGGTTGTCACGGCAGCGAATCCGCGTTCGGCGAAAAGCTGGTGTGCGATGTTTTGGATTTCGGAGATCAACTTGGCGCGGCGTCGGTCCCGTAACGAGCGGATGTTTGCTGACGGCATGCCATCACCGTCGATGTGACATTCCAACTGCATGATGAGCTATGGTACGAATAGTAGCGTAGCGAGACCGAAGGTACTGGGGGTGTTTTCTTGCCGGTGTCGCAGCGTCGGGCCCTTTGGGTTGTGTGAGGAATTGCCGCTACCCGCATGGGTATTCGCTATCCGAGTGCGCCGGAATCGTCCGCCGATCGGGTCCGCGTTTTCGCACCGCGGTCTGGACGGCACAGCTTCAGTACCCACTCATGGCTGTGCCACCAGTACGCTCGTGCTAGCCCCGTTTACCGCACTCGCAGCTCTTGCGGTTGCGCTTGCGGGTGCACGCATGTCCAACGGTCTGCAAAGACATCGTCTTCCCCGAATGGGGATTTGAGGAATGTCATCCCGCCACCTCTTCGTCGAAAGGCCTAACCCCGAAGTGACGTCGTGATGTCGGTTGACGTACCGCTCCGCGCGGCGCCAGATTCCGAGGTCTGTACCGGGGGCAGCGCCGCAATCCTCGATGCTGCCCGAGCGGTCGCAACGGCGGGCGGCTTCAAGGCCGTGCGTCTCAAGACGGTGGCCAAGCAAGCTGGCATCACTGTCGGGTCACTGTATGACCATTTCGCGTCGAAGACCGACCTGCTGGTGACGCTGCTCGCCCATGAGTTTGAGCGGGTGAATCAGGAACGCGACTGGAGCACGTGCGCCGCTTCCCCGAGTGACCGACTGGGATCGTTGACGGCGCGACTCCACGACGAGTGGCAGCAAAACCTGCAGCTCACCGAGGCCGTGGTCCGGGCATTCGTTATTGCGGGCACAAACGAAGCCCTGACAGTGCAACACGCCGCCGACGTCGTCGAAAGCATGCTGGCGCGCACGGTTGGTGGGCCCACGCAGGGCGCTTGCGATAGGCAGATTGCGGGAGTCATCGCTGATATCTGGCTGGCCAATCTAATGGCTTTCGTCGTCGGACGGGCGACAGCAGCGGAGGCGCGCGAGCGCATTGATCGAGGTATGCAGCGCATTCTTGCTGCGTGGAGCGCGAGCAAGAGCGCATAGCAATACTAATAGTCGCGTTGCGCTACTATCGGTAGCATAGGTCGGTGAGTGCCGGCGCCGTCGAAGGGAGTGGTTATGCATGCGCAATGGATCGAGCAGTGCACCGTTCAACGAGTCTCGCTGCACGAAGGGCTGGTAGTCGACCTCGACGATTACAACCAGCTGGCGATTTCCCGACCGATGCGGCTGCCCCTCCCTCCGGCAGGAGGCTGGCCTGAGGAAGAGGTGTTGATCGACCCTATCAATCTTTCGGCCGAGGAGCGGCCACTGTTGGACCTGGCCGGAGCGACCTGCACGCGCGCCTGGTGCGACGACGAGGATGCGTTGCATCTCTGTTTCTCCCGCGGCCACCGCATCGATGTCGACCCGGATGCGGCCGCGATTTCGTGGGAGCTCTATGGCAAGTGCCACGGCTAAATGGCGTGTCTGCCGCGGGGTCGAGTCCGAGTGATTCGGCACGATCTTGTTGTTGACGAGAATGACTCAGACGCAACGCAACCCGTGGCCATGCCACATCAGTAGCCCGCGCGCCTGGTGACATGGCGGCACAAGCGCGAAGGCGATGTGAACGATAGATCGAGCCATCTCGATGGAGCCTGGAGGACTCGGGCACTCTGACTGCTGACCTGTTTGATCGGTGGCCGGTGCGGTGTCCGACTTGTCAGCCGGGGCGGTTGCAGATTCGCTGGATGCTTATGTCGGGGTCCTTATGGTGCGGTCGAGGAAGTCGGTGACTGCGGCGGTGAACGCGTCATTGTTGTCGCCGGCAACCATGTGACCGGTGCCGGTGACGTCCGTTGTTTCGGCGTGCGGGACAAGTTGGAGGAATTCGCTGACGGTTTCCTGGGAGACTACGTCTGAAAGTGCGCCGCGTATTAGGAGTGTCGGCGCGATGATTCGACGTGCTCCTTCGGCGAGAAATCCGCTGATGGCGTCGAACTCCTCGCTGCTTGTCATGAGATTGCCTTGCAGGACATCGAAGTTGGAGCTGATGAAGGCTGGGTCCCAGCGCCAGATCCATCGGCCGTCGCTACGTTGCCGTAGGACCTTGTGCAGGCCGTCGACATTTTCGGGTCGCGCGCGGCGTGGGTTGTATTCGGCGATGATGTCGGCGGCGTCATTGAGTGTGTCGAATCCGTCGGGGTGGGCGGCCATGAATGACACGACGCGACGGGCCCCATGAAATTCGATCCGCGGGGTGATGTCGACCAGGACCACGGCTGCCCAGAGGTCGGGTGGGGCCAGCAGGTGGGTAGCGAGGATGATCAGCCCACCCAGCGACGCGCCGACGACGGCGGGGGGACTGTCGGCGCTGACGTGTCCTCGTATCGAGATCAGATCGGATACGAACCGTTCGACGCCGTATTGTCCGCTTGGGTCCCAGTCGCTGTCGCCGTGACCTCGTGTGTCGTAGGCGACGACCGTATAGCCGTGGGAATGGAGTCGACGAGCGGTGGTGGCCCACGCGTGACGGCTCTGACCGCCGCCATGTAGGAGCAACACGACGGGGCGAGTCGCGGCGTGCCGGTAGCAGTCGGCCACGAGAGTGATCCCGTCGCTGGTGCGGATGCGCTCCTGGCTAATTGTCATGTGGTCCGGTGTGGTCGGCCGTTGTGGATCAGGGATTTCCGTTGCGGCCACCAGCTCGCTTCGCGCAGCAGGGTGGCGATCGCGGGAACTGTGAGCGTGCGAACGACGAAGGTGTCCAGAAGTAGTCCGCAGCCAATGATGAATCCGGCTTGGATCATGATCGCGATGGAGCCGACGATCAGGCCGAACATGCTGGCGGCGAAGATGAGTCCGGCCGAAGTGATGACCGACCCGGTGTTCGCGACGGTTCGCAGGACCCCCACGCGAATGTTGTGAGCGGATTCTTCGCGTAGCCGGGAGATGAGCAGCATGTTGTAGTCGGCGCCGACGGCGACCAGAATGATGAACGCAAGAAGCGGTACGGGCCAGGCGATTTCCTTGCCAAAACCATATTGAAACACGAGGGTTCCCAGTCCGAGGGCGGCGCCGTAGTTGAGCACGACGGTACCCAATAGGTAGAGCGGGGCGACCAGGGCGCGCAGCAATACGACCAAGATGAGGCCGACGATGACGAGGGTCGCGATGGCCAGCTGATGAAAGTCGGCGGCGAGCAGGCGTTGGATGTCGGAGTTGACGGCGGGGAATCCGGCCATCGACACCGTGGCATTGGCCAGCGAGGTGTTGGGTCGTGCGCCATCGGCGACCTCGGTGATTTTGTGGGCGAGGTTCATCGCGTCGCTGCTGTAGGGGTCGTAACTGGATTCGATGGCGAAACGCGCGGTCTTGCCATCAGGTGACAGGAAGTGCTTTGCAACATCGGCGAACTGGCGATTTTCGAAGGCATTGGTGGGAAGGTAGAAACCGCTGGCGTTGTCTGAGCCGGCGGTGGTTCGTGCGGAATTCTGCAATTGGGTCGCGATTTGGCTCATGCCCGAAAGCATTTCGATGTTGCTGTCGGCAAGGGTGTGCACGCCGGTGGCTAGGGCTTGTGCTCCGGAGGCGAGTTGGCTGATGCCGCTTTGGAGCCGGCGTATGTTGCCTGCCAGGTCGGCGGGGTCGCCGAGTGCTCCGAAAGCTTTGTCCAGTGAGGTGATTGCGTTTCGGACGTCGGCCACGGTGCCGGCCGCGGTGCCGCTGCCGGGCTGGTAAAGGTCGCCGAGGTTGGCGAGCTGGCTGAAAAAGCCGGAATTGCGCAGAGCCACCAGGATCTGCACCTGGTCGCGGAGTTGGGCGCATTCGGGTGTGGTCGCACACCATGGGGAGGTGTTGAGGGCACCCACGAGCGGGTCGATGGCGGCGATTGCGTTTTGGGCCTGGTCGGCTTGCTGACGCAGCCCCGGGCCGGCTCGGATGGCTTGGTCGACGGCCGGGGCGGTAGCCGAAAGCTGCTGTAGCAGCGGACGGAACCGCTGGACTTGGGATCCACTGGACTGGGCCTGAGTGAGGATTCCGGTCAGCGGTGTCAACGCGGCGCGCAAGGTGGTGTCCAGTTGCGCTAGACCGCCGGCGAGTTGGTCGGCGCCGTGGGTGAGTTTGGCCAGGTCATCCTTGTGGGCGTCTCCCTTGGCGACCGCGCCGGCCATCTTGTTACCGATCTGGCCGTTTTGCCACGACAGTTGAGCCTGGTCCAGACGCGTACCAGTGGGCCGGGTGACACCGGAGACCTTGGTGACGCCGGGCAGTTGCGATACTCGAGACGCCATTTCATCCAGGTCGGCCAGGGCCTTGCTGGTGCGCATATCGGTTGGTGATTCGACCACCATGAATTCGGTGACGATGGTGTCCTTGCGAAAGTGCCTGTCCAGCAGGTGATACCCCTCATTGCTGGCCGTGGTCTTTGGCTGTCCTTGGCGATCGTCGTAGCTGACGTGCATCGTCAGCGCGACAGCCGCTAGGCCTGATACCAGCGCCAGACTGGCGACGAGCAGCGGAACGGGCCGCCGGACCACCGCCACGGCGATCCAGTTCCAGTAGCGCCGCGTGCGATCGGCTTTGGGTTCACCGATGCCGCGTTTGGCCGCCAGCGCCAACACCGGGGGAAATAGGGTCACCGTGGCCGCAAATCCGACCAAGACGGCGATTGCGCACGCCGGCCCCAACGCGGCGAACACGCTCAACTTCGCGAACACCATGGCCAGAAACGCAAACGCCACGGTGGCAGCCGAAGCCAAAATCACGCGCCCGATGGTGGCGGTCGCGTTGATTACCGACAGATCGGGCGGAACGTTTTGACGCCGCTGCTCGTGATATCGACTGATCAAAAACACCGAATAATCGGTGCCAGCACCCAGCAAGATCACCGTCATGAAGGCGATGGTGAACTGGGACACCGGCATGCCCGATTCGCCCCACGCCGATAACACTCCCCGCCCCACCGCCAGGCTCACCCCGATGACCAGCAGCGGCAGCAAGGCGGTAAATACCGACCGGTACACGATCAGCAAGATCACCGCGATCAAGCCTGCCGTCGCGACCGAGATGACAACCAAATCCTCCTCGGCCGAGGCGATTTGATCGCGGAAGGTGGCCGGGGGGCCGGTGACGCGAACATTGGTGGCTGAACCGCTGAATGCCTGGGTGGCGATTTTGCGGACCGCCTGGACCGATTCGGCAGCATTGAGATCGCCCAGTGTTCCGGCTACTCCGACCGGCACATACCAGGCTTTGCCGTCCCGGCTGACTGCCTGGCCGGCAGTGACTGGGTCGGCCAACAAGTCTTGAACCAGGCGCACGTGCTCCGAATCGGCGCGCAACCGCGAAATCATCGTGTTGTAGCGCTGGCGCACCGGCGCAGTCAGGCCCGCCGGATCCTCCATCGCGACAAATATCGTCGTCTTGGACCCCTGCTCGCCGAAGGCCGCACCCATGCGATCCACCGTCTGAAGCGATGGCGCATCGCGTGGTATAAGAGTCACCGACTGCTGTCTGACAACCGTTTCCAGCTGCGGGAACAACACCGCCAAGGCGGCGGCGGTTACCACCCACATGCCGATGACCAGCACCTTATGCCGGATACTGAAACCCGCCAAGCGCGCTAGCCGATCGCTGTACGCGCCCTCACCGGCCGCAACCTTTTGAAGTCGCTCCCGAACAGGGCGACTCAAGGTCGCCACACCTGAAGAAACCCGCCCGCTGTCTGCCATCCCCGCCCCGCTACCTCGAAAGAAACCAACGGTATCGCAACAGTACTACCAGTATCCTTCTACCTGGTCGGCGAAACCGCCACCGGTGTCCGAAGCTCTCTGATCGCCGCGGCGCAAACGCTTCGAGCTGTACCGACTCGCCGTCGACGGTCCAGCATGTCCGGTATAGCGACACGTGATCCCTTTGAGCAAAAGCGGTTTGACAGTGACGATGCACCGACTCCGAAACAGTGACTGTTTTATGACCGGCGCAGGCGAAATCCCAGCCGGGAGATCAATCTGAGCGGCTCGTCGCGCACGTGGTCATACATTTCCCGGTTCATCAACGCGTCGTCCATGTAGGAGCGGGAGCGGGGAGGGTAGTGACGGGGACGAACGCGGCCTTGGTCATCGACCGGCGGCTGTGGGTGTAGGCGCCGAGTGATACCGCGGCGGACCAGCCTGAAATCGCGAACCCCCCGCGCCCACACATGCGTCTTGGTTAGCGCAAGCGGCACATCCATCGCCGACCACCCCCGCCCGTCTGTGCGATTCCCCCTCGCGCACGCCGGCAGAGTTCGTTCGTCCGCCACACGAACCGGGCTGTGGTCCGCGCCCTGTGGCTGCCCAACCAGGGATCGTCCGACCCGCTGCCCGATCATGTTTCCTCCTTCGCCGCACAAACGCTTACAGACAAGTGTACTAGGGGTATCGCTCCGCTACTCTAAGTAGCGTTAGTTGCCGAACCAATCGACCGATGCAGGCGCGATTCGGTGGGGCCCGCGTACGCGCGCGGTTTACGGTGAACTACATGGAGCGCGACGCCCTGGAATTTCCAGTCGATGACGATGACGATGACGATGACGATGACGACGTCGACCCGCGCCGGCTGCGCTCACGAACCCGGTTATTGGATGCGGCCACCCAACTCCTCAGCGCCGGCGGCATCGAAGCCGTCACCATTGACGCGGTCACCAAAGCCTCCAAATTCGCGCGCACGACCCTGTACCGCCACTTCAGCAGCTCCACTCAACTGCTGGCCGCCACATTTGAGCGGCTAGTGCCGCAGGTGCACGCCCCACCGGCGACGGGATCGTTGCGCGAGCAACTCATCGAACTGTTGAGCCGACAGGCCACGCTGCTCATGTAGATTCGTGCAGCTGGATAGAGAGTCCGTGGCTTACCGGCGCGGTGGAAGTGGTGAGCGCTGTCTCGAATCTAGACAAACGAGACACCTCATCGGAGGCCGCTTCGCCGCTACGCAACACCAGGTCACGGTGTCTCATTTCTTGTTTCACACCGCGTGTCTCGAATCCTCGCTGTCGGTGGGCCGTGAGACGTTGTTTCCCACGACCGCAACGCTCGGCTATGCGCGGGTCAGCACCACCGGCCAAGACCTCGACGCCCAGCTCGCTGCCCTCGGAGTCGCTGGCGTCAAGGCCGAGCGGGTGTTCACCGATAAACTCTCAGGGTCGGCCAAAAACCGACCGCCCCGGCCTGGCCGCCATGCTCGACTGCCCGTGCCGGCGACACCGTTGTGGTTACCGCAATTGATTGCCGCTGAGCGCTCAGTTCGGCCGCCAGCCGCGGCTTGAAGGTCCGGCCCTTAACGAACTTTCGGTAGGCCCAAATGCCGCCGATGATCACCGCTACTGCCGTGACGAGGCTAACCGGCGGATGGTCGCCGCCGAACTAGACAAGGCGTCACCGCCCGCCCACCACGCCGGCCGATTTGAGATGCTCCCGGAAACCTCCATTTCGGGATCCGTCACGCTCGTGGCCGGAAGCATGTCGGACCTCATCGGCGGCGTGCGTCGTCGTGCGCAGTCTGGAGTCTTGACGGGTTCCTGTCGGTGCAGCCCGACACAATGTTTGCGTTGTACGCTGCTGCTTCCGGGGAGTGCCATTGTTCCTGTCGTTCGTGGGCCCGTCCTTGGTACGCAAGCACCTCGGTGGACAGGTCTTGGACCCGGCCGAAGTTGTGCGGTTGCTGGAGGATCGGGCGATCCCGGCGGGTACACCGGTATTTCTCGACGAGATGACGATGCTGCCGATCGAGCCGTTGTGTTCGTGGTTTCGCCACCTGGCGTACGACGATAAGGACGCCAAGACGTTGCATGAGTACGCCTACATCGTGCGGCGCTTTGTCCACTTCCTTCAGTCCCGCGGCCGCGGCCTGCTTGATCCGACCGAATCAGACTTCCAGGCATACCGCGTTCTGCGGACCCAGACGCAGGACAAGCCGGTCGGTGATACGACGTGGGCGAAGGAAGCCCAACTGCTCAACCAGCTCTACCGATGGCTGGTCGAACACGGCCATTTGGGGCACCGACCGCTGCGGATGACCCGCAAGGGTGGCAATCCGCTGGCGCCCCGCGTGCAGCGGGGCATGGACATCCGGCACATGACCCTGGCACAGTACCGGTACTTCCGCGACGTCGGTCTCGGCGGCCAACTTCCGAATTCTCAGGTCAGCCCGGTGTTCCGGGGCCGGGCGCCGCTGCGTAACCGGGCCGCCGCGGATTTAGCGCTAAGCACGGGGATGCGCCCGGAAGAGTGGTCGACAGTGTTACTGCCCGAACTCGGTGCCGGACGGCGCCGGCCCGGCGAGCCGGTTGACTTTGCGGTGCAGGCATGCGCGAAGTACGGCAAGTACCGCGAGATCTACGTTCCCACTGCGGCGGTGGATGCTGTGGACAACTTCCTGCTGATCGAGCGCCCGGAGCTCGTCGCCGCCTCGGCGAGGTCGTTGGCGCGGCGACGCCGGGAGTTGTTTGTGGTCGACCGCGTTGATCACGAGGCGGGAAAGCTGCGTGGTGTCCTTGACGGTCAGCGCCGGACGTTCACCATGTCCGCGATGGAGCCGGACCTGCGGCGGATCACGATGCAGGAGAACGAGAATGGTGTCGAGCCGCTGGCGGTTTTCATCGGCCACGGCGGTCAGATGCTCGGCCCGTCCTCCTGGTACCGGATCCGCTGCGACGCCTGGGAGCGGATGCAGGTTCACGCCGGTCACCCCGAGGCGCCGGTGCTGCCCCGGCGGCGGTGGAGATGGCACGACACCAGGCACACCTTCGCATTGCAACTGCTGTCCTATCTAGAACGGCAGATGGACGGCGACGAGCCGGACGCGGTGGCGCGGCGCCGACGCCACCTGGCCTATCTGGGCGGTCACATCAAGCACAACCCGTTGCTGATCGTCAGCCGCAGACTCGGACACTCCAGCCCAGCGAGCACGTACGCCTACCTGGAGTACACGGACGACCCGATGAACGCGGTGGACGCCGCGTTCTCAGCGTGGACGGTGCAGGAAGGTGACACCTACGCCGATATCGCCCGCCGGATGCTCACCGAGGCCGGTGACCGCTGATGCCGCGCCGCGGAGATCACCAGCGTGAATTCCCACCGGTCCCCGAGCAGCCGGCGCCGGCGGCCCGCATCGGCATTCGGATGGTGCGAGCTACAAACCGAAGCGGGACGTTGCGGGAAGTCACGTTCGACCCCAACGAGTTCCGGTGCGCTCGGTTGGCCGGTGAGCTGGCCGACGAATGGGCCGACTACGCCGAGACCAGCAAAATCTCGCACGATTCGGTCGCTCACGGTCAACGATCGATCCGACACTTCTGCACGAAAGTCGACCTGCTACTCGGCGAGGACGCCCACCGGGCCAGTTTGAACGGCCAGCACCCCGACGTGGCGGCCGTATTGGACGAATGGGAGCGATCCCTTCCCACC
The DNA here is from genome assembly GCF_900566075.1 of Mycobacterium pseudokansasii. NCBI lineage: Bacteria > Bacillati > Actinomycetota > Actinomycetes > Mycobacteriales > Mycobacteriaceae > Mycobacterium > Mycobacterium pseudokansasii. The sequence goes on from NZ_UPHU01000002.1 coordinate 43,401, forward strand.
GGCTACCCAGCGGGCTCGACGACACCGGCCGGATTCGCCAGGAGTGTGCGAGCGCTGATCGCGCGCCGCGCACAGCACGAACAGCGACCCGTCACCCCGAATCTGCGTCGCCTGGTCGACGGCGCGATCGGAGTGCCCGCAGGCAGCAGCCAGGAACTCGACGAGTTCTCCCGCACGGACAAACGTGCCCTGGTCCGCGCAGCATGGGCGTGGGCACACCAGCTGGATACCCGACTTGCCGACGGTTGGGCATCGGCCGCACGGGGGCGGCACCCCGCCGAGCACGGGTGGACCGACGTCACAAACCTGCTCTGGGGCCTCGCCCGTCAGCAGATCACGCCGAGACAGATCCGCGAGAACCTGCCCGTCGTTGCACGGTGGCCAGCGGAGTTGCGGGCCTGCATCGAACAGTCTGGTCGGCCCGTCTATCCAGGACTCGCGAAGATGCTCCTGGTGCGTTGGCTGGTGAGCCAGCTCTACCCCGCTCACCTCGACCTACACCCCTACCGGGTTCTGCTCGTGGCGGCCACCGGGCACGCGCCCGAGGAGGTCACCGCGCTGACCGACACCGATGTCGAGTTCCTTCCCTCGGGCGTCCGGCTGACTCTGATCAAGCGGCGGGCCCGGCAGGTCCGGCACCGCACCTTCGGCACCGAGGCATCTCCGGACACGGTCGGTGAGCCGGTCGACTTCACCGACCGGCCCCACCGGGAAGTCAGCGCGATCATCCGGCGCCTCATGCACGTCACCGAGCAGGCCCGGCAGCGGGCGCCAGGGACAGCTGGTCGATTGTTTGTGGCGGCATCGGTCACGCAGGCCTACGAGTTGCGCATCGCGTGGTGGGCCGCCAACAAAGAGCGGTCCGGATTCCTGGACTGGCTGGCCGGAGCAGGCGTGACGGTCGAGGGAGCACCCGACATCCGCCGGCTGCGCAAGTCGACGAAGGTCGAGAAGGCCATCGCCTTCGGCGGTCGGATCGCCGACGCGGCCAACGACCACCACGAGGAAGTGTTCCGGGGGCACTATGCCCAGGGCACCACCTTGCGCGTGATGTCTGGCCAGGTGATCTCTACAGCCCAGGACCACTGGTTCTTCACGGCGCTGCAAGGGCCGACGGTGCTCACCAGCTCCACCGACGTACTGGACGCACCAGATCCGGCGGCGACATTGGGCCTGACCAGACAGCAGGCCGAGGACATCCGCCGCGGGGCACTCGACATGGGACTGACCCAATGCTCTGATCCGCACAACTCCCCCTATGGGCGGTCAGGAGAGTTGTGCCCGGTAGCGCCGCTGCGATGTCTGGAATGCCGCAACGCGTGGATCCTGCCCAGCGATCTACCTCAGCTTTTGTTGTTCGCTGAGCACCTCGATCGGCTCCGGCTGCGGTTGTCCCCGCAGCACTTCGCCGAGCTGTGGGGACAAAGCCACGCCAACCTGCAAGCAGTTCTGGCCGAACGCACGGATGAGGAGAAAGCGTTGGCCGGCAAGCACATCGAGGCCGGTGAGGCCGATCTGCATCTGCCCCTGGCCGCGGACGTGGAGTTCGACCGTTGAGCCAGCAGCAACCAATCCCTCAGCCCAGTAGCGTCTTCGACGCCGACGAACCTGTCATCGGCTCCCATCCGCTGCTGCCCGACGCTCGGGTGCCGCAGTTCGGGAACACCGAGGCATGGAACCTCAACGGCGTCATCCGCCGACCGGCCAACCTCGCCGCGGCTGCCTGGACATTGGTGTTCTCCGACGAACTGACTGAGCCGTCGTGGAATCTGCTGGCGCGGGAGTTGAGCATGATCATGTTCAACCCACGGCACCCGGCAGTCACCGCCGCGGGCCTCTACCTCAAACCCGCACCGGCCAACCCAGCCACGGTGCTCAGCAGGTTGAGCCACCTGCGGCGATTAGCGAGGTGGGGTCACATGAACGGACTGCCGCCGCAGCTGACGGACTGGCACGAAACCGACCTGCGGCGCCCGATCCGGGATTTGCGCGGACAGCTGGCGGCCAACACGATCCGGAACTACGTCACGACCCTGAAAACATTGCACCAATACGGGCCCGCCCTGACCGGTCACGGACTGCGAAGTGACCCCTGGGCAGGCAAAAGCGCCCGCAAAGCGTCACACACTGCCAAGGGTGCGGTTGTGTCCACGCCCGCCATACCGCCCGAACAATGGTTCCCGTTGATCCGCTCCGCCTGGACCTACGTGCACACCTTCGCTCCCGACATCCTGCGAGCGCAGCAGCGATACCAAGAGCTCATCGACAAGGCAACGCTGGTGGGCGACCACGACTTGCGACTGGACCGGTACCTCGCCGACCCCACGAACCCCATCCCGGTTCATGCCGAAGCCGGCCGCAATCAAGGCAGGGTGCACTGGTCCCTGCTGACATTGATGATCGGCTCGGATCACAGCCGGCGGAGTAACGTCTTCCGCCGCAATATCTCTACCGGCGGCCAACGAATCACCCGAGTCAAGAAGGCGGTCGCACAAGGACATCCGACCACGACCGGCATCATCGACGACCTCGTTCTTGTCGAACACAGCAACGGTACGAGTGCCTCCTGGCATCCCGGGCTCGACCCTCGCGCTCTAGGGTTCGAGCGCTGCATGCTTCGTAACGCCTGCTACGTGCTGGTCGTGGGCCTGTCGATGATGCGTGACTCGGAGATCCATGAGATCGCCCCCGGCTCGATCGTCGACTACTACGGAACACCAGCTATTAAATCCACGAAGAGAAAACACGACCCCGGCCTGCCGATCAAGCACTGGTGGATCACCGCTCCGGTCGCCGAAGCCGTGGTCGTCGCGGAGCAGCTGTCCACCCGACCCGACCGGCTCTTTCCACCCCTGCTCCGACACAATGCCGCTGTCTCCCGCAGCGATCAGATGCTTGACGCCTTCGCCGCACACATCAACGCCACCAGCGCCCGGACCGGACTGCAGCAGATCCCGCCCGGCCAGATACGACCACACATGTTTCGACGAACAATGGCGATGTTGACCGACCAGTTCCCCGGCAGCGAGATCGCCTTAGGCATCCAGCTCAAACACATCGCTTCCAGAGCGCTGGCCAACCATTCGACCCAGGGCTACGCCAACGCCGACGGTTCTTGGGCCGGGCATTTGGAGTCCGCGATCGAAGTAGCCCGGTTCCGACGACTCGAGGACCTTTACCAAGAACACAAAGCCGGGAAACCGATCGGCTACGGCCCCGGCGCCGAACAGATGACGCAAATCTTTGACGACCTTCAGAACAGAGTCCAAGCTCGAGCCGGCGACGCGAGCGTCGAACGAGCCCTGCTCCGAAAAGCCCGCATCTCCATACGGTTCGGCGTCCTCAACCACTGCGTCATGGATGAGAACAACCCAGCCGGCGCAGCCTGTCTGGAAAACGCCGTCGTTCCTCAAGGCCACAAGGGACCGCTACACGATCGGTGTCGCCCGGACCGATGCCCCAACAGCGTCATCGGCCCCGAGCACGTCCCCATTTGGGCCTCGGAGAGACGTAACCTGCTCACCCTCATCGCCACGCCAGGAGTGTCGACCTGCCGCAGGGAAGCGCTGCAATGTGAATTGAGCGCCGTCGAATCTGTCCTCGACAAGACCGATGGCGAAAAGGAGCAGCCGTGAGCAGCCGTCCCGAGGTCTCCGATGATGATGAGCACGACGAGGGAGTGTCGCCTCGTGCTGCGAAACGCTTACGCGAGGCCATGGATCGACTGCTGGCCGGTCGCCCGCAACGCACCGACGGACGGCTGATCAAAGACAATCTCTGGAAAGAGGCCGGCGTCAGCCGCGCCACCATGAACCGAGCCACGCGGATACTGGCTGAATGGGACACCCGGATCACCGCCTCCGACGCATTCACTCCGCGCGAGGCACGCAAGAACGACGAACTATGCACTCTGCGAGGAAAACTCGCGGACAAGACACGCGAATGCACGGACCTGCACCGTCAACTCGACGCGGCTGCCACCGCGATCGCCGCCCTGCACCACGACAACACCCTGCTACGTCAAGAACTTGACCAGCACGGCCGGCTCGTCGCCCTGAAAGTTCACCGCTGAGGCCAAATTGCCCAGCCAATTCGCGTTGTCGCACCAAGATCGATCACGGCCAGAGCCAAGCCAGTCCAGTGTTGTAGGGCCTGATACACGTTCCGCGGCCGACTGGTCGTGTGATGCACGGGTCATGCCTGCGATGCTTCCTGACGCCAGACATCGAGGATGTCGGAACGCAATGGGTACCCGCCCTGCAGCCGCGGGCGCTTGCCTGCCTCGAAATCGGCTGCGAGGGAACGGAGCCGCTCAGCACCCCCGTGCGGCCCACCCGTTGGCGATTACCCAGGAGTAGACCGAGTCTGCCGGAAGCCGGTAACCGCCGTCTTTGAGACGTGCGCAGTACAGCGACGGCGTCGCGGCGGTCCAGTGACCCAGCCAGGTCGTTCGCCATGTTGACCGAGTGCGTGAGCGTCTTCAATCCTTCAACCACAATCGGATCGAGCCCGGAGCTCGGCTCCAGACGAACTGCGGGGCCGAGCAGTTTGGGTTGTGCGGCGGCCGCCCATGCGTCGACTTCGCCATTACCCCAAGGGACCACGCAAAGCGCTCGCGTTCGTGGGTCGTCGGCGATCTCACCCAGCTTCTCGCGAGTAGGCCACGCTGCGTGTACAGGACCGCCGTACCAACCGGTGGCGCGACTCCGCCACGTCCCAACAGCTACCCCGGTCCGGTTGACGAACTCGGGCAGAAGCCGGTTGTTACTGACGTTCGCTAGTCCTTCTCGGATTTCGACTCTGACCGACTGGTCGCTCCGCGCAAGGCCAAGGGCTATCGCCCACAGGACGGGAAACTTTTCAGAACGCACTGGCTTTCGCTCGCTGAAAACGTTCCGCTCGTGACCATTGCGCTCCCGCGTCCCTTTGCCGGTCACATAGTCATCGCGAGAAGGGCCAAAGGACGCGGTGGGATAGTGCAATCGCTGCAGTTGCGAGAAAGGTCAGGCAAACACGCGATGAGAAGGATAGATGCCTAGTAAAGCCCTACACCTGGGACGCTCGGGAGGCTGCGCGAACAGCAGCCTGAACAGCAGGTGTGCCGTCAATTCAGCGTCGTAGTACTCCGGAACGGGCACTGGACTAGTCCACAACTAAAGGGTTATCAACAAATATCACAATGCTGCTTAAATATCCCAGATGAGCGTTGTTTTGCGCCATTCAGGGCATATAGAATAGGGGCAACGACGTCGTCCTTAAATGGAGACATGACGACCCGGAGAAGAATGTAAAACATCACCGTCACCCAACATCCGCCTCAGTGCAATGGCATACAACATTTCGGCGCTTCAGAAAGCTGGAATTCGTGCACCGCAGCCCAGAACAACGAGAATCCGGATGTCTCATGAGACATACGGATGCTGGAGAATACCTCTCAGCGCCAGTCGTCGTCGCGGGTAACGAGCACTGGTCGGGATTCCGGCCCGACCGCATCAAGGCCGTCGCCAACCAGGCGGCCTGAGTCGTTCATGGACACGGTCACCACCGGCCCGGCGCCCGACCTGGGGGCCTACGACATCGTCCTGGTGAACAGCAGCGCTGGTAAGGATTCGCAGGCCAGTCTTGACGTCGTCGTCGAGCACGCCCGCGCCGCCAACGCGCTCGCGAAGATTGTCGTCGTTCACGCCGACTTGGGCGACGCCGAATGGGATGGGGTGCCTGAACTCGCCGCCGAACATGCCGCGCATTACGGCCTGCGCTTCGAGCTCGCCCGACGCACCGCCAGTGACGGCCACACCGAAACGATCCTCGAGCGCGTCGCCACGCGGGGCATGTGGCCCGACGCCGCGCGTCGCTGGTGCACCAGCGACCACAAGCGCGGCCCCATCCGCAAGATCATGACCAGCCTGGTCGCCGAGCTTCGCGACAACGGAACCGTTGTCGACCGCCCAGTCCGCCTGCTGAACGTGATGGGACTACGCGCGGCCGAAAGCACCGCGCGTGCTCGCCGCGTGCCCTACACGGCCAACCAGGCCGCCAGCAACGGCAGACGCCACGTGGACGAGTGGTATCCAATTCACCACTACACCGTCGCCGACGTGTGGGCGCGCATCGCTGCGGCCGGCACTCGGCCCCACGCGGCGTACGCGGCAGGCATGTCCCGCCTGTCGTGTCGCTTCTGTGTGCTGTCCTCACGTGCCGACCTGATTTGTTCCGCACGCCTGAACCCCGCCCTGGCCGATCAGTACGCCGCCGTGGAAGCCGCTGTCGGCCACACGTTCCGCGCCGACCTGTCAATGGCCGACATCATCACCGATACCCGCCACGGCAACGCGCAACTCGCGCTGCTCGATCTGGCCGAGATCGCGTAACTCGCCCAAGGAGTCGCCGTGCACATGCTCACCATCGCCCCCGCCGCCGACGCGTCGTCGGTCGCCGTCACCGATCACGCCGATCACGCCGACCGCGACACTGCACTCGCGGCACTGTGGATCTACCTCACCGACGCCGACTGCCGCCCGATCTCCAATCAGATCACCGTCGACCATCTGCGACCAAGCCAACGAAACTCCGTGCAGCACCGATCACGACGCGACCGCCCAGTTCTACTGCGGCTCACCAGAAGAGTTTGTCCAGTTCGTCGGACGCAGCTGGGGCGACGACGACGCCTAACGGCGGCCCACCGCCGAACGGCACACGGTTGTCGTCACCACAGGGTCGGCTGCACTGCGCCGAGCAAGGCAGCGGCCACCAGATCAGCATTCCAGCCATCGGCGACCGCGGCGCGGATCGCGCGTGACCGCGCGGCGCGCGCCGCCGTACCGGCATCGCGTGTCAGGATCGCTCGCCGCCCACCGCCGCGCCGCATCCGCGCCATCCGCCTCATGTTGTCGCGTCGATCGCCGCCCACCACGTGAACGCCCAGGCCCCGTACGACATCCTCGGCGGTACTGACCCTGACGCAAATCGGGTCGTCACATTCATGGAGCGCGAACACGTCCGGCTGCAACACAGTTCCCTTGAGCGACAACGCAAGCGCGTACCGCGACGTCCGCACCACATGACGAACGCCGTTTCGGGTGATGCGGAAAACCCCGTATCCGTCATCACTGAGACCACCCCGCCAGATCGCACAATCGGTGGCCAGTGGACCCATGACGACGCGCTGTTGGAAGCGCGCGATCTCGTCGGCATGCTCGGCTGGGTCAACACGCAGCGGTAGCGGTCGCGAACTCCGGTGGGCGCGCCCACTCACGGTGATCTTACTGTCGCCCAACATAGTTGAACCAGCCCGCTACTGGGCGCCCAACGCAGCTTCGGTGGGTGTGTGGTCAACGGCCTCCGGTGCCACACGGTTGGGCAGCGCCACCACTTGGGCGTCTGGCCCGTCCGAAGACGAGTCATCGTCGGTGTGGTCCTCGGAGGCGTATTTCATCAGTTCGCGCAGCCGACTGACACTCAGGCCGGTGGTGGCGCTGATGCTCGCCATCGTCTCGCCGCGCAATCGCATTGCGTGCAGAGCCTTTCCGGCGGCGACGCGGTGCGCGTGCCGCTTGCGGTCAGCTTCGTCCTGCAATTTTTCGACACGTCCGGCGTACCAGGCGTCGACCTCGTCCACCTGCGCCATGCGCACCGTGAACTCGGTCATATCGGTCAGATTGGCGCGCTCACGTTGTTCACGCGCGGCCGCCGCTTGTTGCTGGGCCTCCAGCAGTCGCCGACGGGCCAACTTGCGACTCGTGGTCTTTTCCATGGTGGCCAATCGTAGGGGGGACCCCGGACACTTCCGGCGAATCTCGCAGCACCCCTGCGTGGGCTGCCGGCCCCGCGTCCGGCTGCCCTTCGTTGTTCGGTTTCAACCCTTCACTTCCGCTTTGCTGCTGACCAGTTTTCCATCGGTTCACCCTCATGGTTGACCCTCGTCTCACCCTTCACGTTTCGTCTCCCCGTTTCCCTCCATATGAGCTTCATCACCTGCACCCTCCTGCTTTCAGCCCCTCCTCGCACCACACACCTCTTGCACTAAGGTCACACAACGGTAACGGTCCGGTTGGGGGTAGCTGCTGCGAGATTCCCTGGAAGTGTCCCGATGGGCCCTTACCGTTGATTTGTGATGCGGTCATGATGGGCATTCACAAGCTCACAGCGGGCGACGGGTACCTCTACCTGATCCGCCAAACCGCCGCGCACGACGCCGACAAACGGGGCCGCGGATCCCTGGGTGACTACTACTCGGAAAAAGGCGAATCACCCGGACGGTGGGTCGGCAAAGGGCTGGCCGGTTTGGCCGATCCACCGTCGCGTACCTGGGTCACCGACCTCGAAGACCGGATGTGGCGGATTGGGCCCGGCTCGGCGGTCACCGAGGACCAGATGAAGGCGCTGTTCGGTCTCGGGCTGCATCCGAATGCCGGCAAGATCGCCGAGCACCTGATCGCGAACATGGGTGTGCCCAAGGCTGCTGCCAAAGAGGCTGTGAGCCTTGGCCGCCCTTTCATCATCAACGACGCCTCCACCGAATTACAGCGCCGCCTCGCGGTCGCCTACCGCGACCACAACCTCAGCGAGAGCCTGTCGTGGAACGCCCCGATTGACGAGACGCTACGCGCCAAGATGCGCACCGCCATCGCCCGCGAGTTGTTCGCCGAGACCTATGACCGGCCGCCACTTGATGATCGGGAACTGACCGGCTTCATAGCGACCCAGACCCGCGACCAGACCACCTCCACCGCCGGATACGACTTCACGTTCAGCCCGGTCAAGAGTTTCTCCGTGCTGTGGGCGCTGGCGCCGCACGACATGGCGAAAACCCTTGAGGAGATCCACGATCAAGCCGTCGCGGACACGCTGGACTACATCGAAAGCAATATGGCGTTCACCCGCATGGGCGCCCAGGGAGTGGCTCAACTCGACGTAGACGGCGTCGTTGCCACGGCCTTCACTCACCGCGACAGCCGCGCCGGAGACCCCGACCTTCACACCCACCTAGCGGTGAGTAACAAGGTCCGCGCTCGCGGACACGACGGCATCTACCGCTGGCTGGCTCTCGATGGCCGACCACTCTTCAAGGGCACGGTCGCGGCCTCGGAGTTCTACAACTCCCGCATCGAAGCGCTCTCCGTCGAACGCGTCGGGCTGCATTTCGCCGAGACACCCCCGGCCGAACGGGGCAAGCGCCCGGTCCGCGAGATCGTCGGTGTGCCTACCGAAGTCAATGAGGGTTTCTCCTCGCGGCGGGTGATGATCAAAGCGCGCTACACGGAGTTGGCCAAGGCTTTTCAAGCTGACCACGGGCGCGAACCGACCACCATCGAAGCGATCGCGCTGCACCAGCGCGCCACCCTGGACACCCGCACCGCCAAGCACGAACCGCGCTCCCTGGGCGAGCAGCGCCAGCAGTGGCGTACCCAAGCCGTCGAGATCCTCGGCAGCCCGCAAGCACTGTCAGAAATGCTCATGGCTGCTCGCACACCACGGCGCCGCCAGGCCGCCGACATCACCGAAGAATGGATCGCCGAACAGGCCAGCGCGGTCGTGGAGACCGTCGCCGAATCGCGGTCGAGCTGGCAGCGCAACCACGTCTACGCCGAGGCCCTCCGTGTCGCCAGGGCGGCGGGCTGGGCCACCGATCACGACGTCGTCGAAGCGATCACCGCCGCCGCCCTAAGTCAGCCCAACAGCGTGGAACACGCCCGGACCACCGACACCGACCTCGCCGAACCCGCGGTGTTGCGACGGCGCGACGGCGCCAGTGTGTACAGCACCCACGGCACCCAACTGTTCACCAGCCAGGCCATCCTCTCGGCGGAAAAACGGGTCCTGCACGCCGCCGGACAGACCGACGGCCGCCGCCTGGACCCCGAGCTGATCGAGATGGCGTTGCTGGCCGAAAAAGCCGAACGTGGGCGCACATTGAACGCCGGCCAAGAGGCGATGGTCCGGGAGATGGCGTGCTCGGGATCGCGGTTCGAGCTCGCGTTGGCACCCGCTGGGACGGGGAAGACCACCGCCATGTCGGTGTTGGCGCGGGCATGGGAGGAATCCGGGGGCACCGTGCTGGGCCTGTCGCCCAGCGCCAACGCCGCCCAAGTGCTGCGCGATGACATCAAAGCCACCACCGACACCATCGACAAATTCATTTGGCTGCGCCGCAACCCCGATGCCACCGATGATCCGGCCCGCACGTGGTTCGACAAGATCGACGAAAACACGCTGATAATCATCGACGAGGCGGGCAAGGCCGGCACCCTGCAACTCGATGAAGTGAACACCATCGCCGAGGCGTGTGGCGCGAAAATCGCGGCGATCGGTGACGACAAACAGCTGGCGTCGATCTCCGCCGGCGGCATCCTGCGCGACATCGAAAGAACCTACGGCGCCCTCAATTTGACCGAGGTCGTCCGGTTCAAATCGCGCGCCGAAGCCCATGCCGGTCTGGCGCTGCGCGAGGGCGACCCGGCCGGGCTGGCGTTCTACGCCGACCACAGCCGCATCCACGTCGGTTCTGGGGACACCATCATCGGCGCCGCCTACAGCCGATGGGCCGCCGACACCGCCGCGGGCCACGACTCGGCGATGCTGGCTCCCACCAACGACGTCGTCGCTGAACTCAACGAACGGGCCCGCGCCGACCGTCTCGACGCGCTCGCCGCCGACCCAACACACACCGCCACGGCGGCGCAGCTGCGCGAAGCCAACTTGGCCGACGGGCTGCGCGCATCATCCGGTGACATCGTGGCCACTCGCCGCAACAAACGCGCGCTGCGGCTGGCCGGGGGCCGCGACTTCGTCCGCAACGGGCAACGCTGGCGCGTCGAGACGGTGAAGTACGACGGCTCCCTGGCTGTCTCCCGGATCGACACCGGGCAGAAAGTGACGCTGCCCGCCTGGTACGTCAACGCCTACACCACCTTGGGTTACGCCTCCACTATCGACGCCTCCCAGGGCATGACCATCGGATCGCGCACCAGCACCGGAACGTGTCACATCATCGGTTCGGAGAGCCTCTCGCGCCAGCAGCTTTACGTCGCGATGACCCGCGCGACCGATGAAAGCCACGTGTACCTCGAAACCGCAGAAACCGACGCCCACAACGTCCTGACCCCAAAGGCCACTCACCCCAACACCGCCATCGACGTCCTCGAACGCGTGCTGGCCCACGACGGCGCGCAGGTGTCGGCCACCACCGAAGCCCGCACAGCGGCAGATCCGTTCACCCGCCTGGGCATGGCCGCGCGGATGTACACCCACTCCGTGGGAGCACTGGCGGAAAACACCCTCGGTCCCGTTCGGATGGCCGGAATCGATGCCGCCGCCGATGAGGTCTACACCGGGCTGACCCGGATGCCGGCGTGGCCCGTGCTGCGGATGCACCTGGCCACCATCGCCATCTCGGGGGACAACCCCATCACCCGCCTGCGCGAGGCCGTCGCACAACGCGAACTGAGCACCGCCGCAGATCCGGCGGCCGTGCTCGATTGGCGCCTCGACAGCACCGCGGCGCATGCGGAGCGCACCGGCCCGTTGCGCTGGCTGCCTGATCTGCCGACGGGGCTCCTCGGAGACGACGACCAGGCGGCCTACCTGCACGCTCGCCATGACCTGGTGACCAGTTTGGCCGCCACCATCCGCGACACCGCAGCCAATTGGGACGCCAGTAACGCCCCGGCGTGGGCGCGGCCACTGCTGGATGCCAGCCCGCAGCTGCGCGCCGAGATCGCGGTCTTCCGCGCCGCCCACGACGTGTCGCCGGTTGACACCCGCCTGACCGGACCCGAGCAATACGCGGTCCGCGACCGCCACATCCAGAGGATGCTCGAAGACACCGCCGCCCAGGCGATCGGGCGCACCACGCCGGACACCGCCCGCTTCGAGGCCCTCGTCGACACCATCGATCCGCGGGTGCGCCGCGACCCCTATTGGCCCCAACTGGCCGGCCATCTGGCCGAAGTCGCCCGCACCGACATCAACCTGTCCCAGCTGCTCGGCGACGTCGCCGCCGAGGGACCGCTGCCCGACCAGATGCCCGGCGCCGCCCTGTGGTGGCGTCTGGCAGGGCGCTTGCAACCGGCCGTCATGGAGGCAACCCACCAGCATTTGCGGCCGGCCTGGTTGCCGGATCTGACCGCCGTGTTCGGCAGCGCCATTGCTGAAACGATCGCTGCTGACCCGGCGTTCGCGCTTCTGGTCGCCGCGATCGACAACGCCGACCCCACCCGCTGGCGACCCCGCGAACTGCTCCAGGTGGCCTACGAGCATCTGCGCGACGCTGACGACGCCGCCGACGATCACCGCCCGCCGATCCGTGCCGACGAATACGCGCGCCTGCTGACCTATTCCGTGGACCTGTTCACCGGGGAACACCCCTACGACCGTGACGACATCCCGCTCCCGGACCAGCCGCCGCTGACCGCCGAAGAGCACGAAGAACTCCAACTGCGCTACCCCGATCCCGAATATGTCACCGACGATGATCATCTGCACACCGCCGGGCTCTCTGATGACGCCCTGCTGGCCAAACTCGGGCTCGGTTACGGCGGCAGCTTCATTGCGCCGGCCCTGGAGGAGGAGGAACTTCCACCAGATCCCTACGCGCAGGTATTCGACACCGACGCTGAGTTAGCGTTCGAGGATCTGCTGACCGAGCGGCCACTGCCGCGCCCGGTCGCCGACGTCGTGGCTGATGTCGTGGCGTTGCGCCGCCAGTATCACGCCGCCACCGAAGCCCTGAACCGTCAACGTGCCCTGGTGGTGGCCGATGAGGGGCCAGCGATGCGGGCCGCTGCGCCTGCCCTGCTGGCATTGCGAGCCCGGGCCGAACAGGACCGCCCCTACCTGTTGGCGGTCCAGGACGTGATGGCTCGCTGGGCTGATGCCGAGGAACACTACGACGCTATGACCGCCTATGTACAACATGAACGCGACCAGCTCGCCGCACTCCAAAACGACCCCAACGCCGATGAACTGGACCTGGTCAGCGCTCGCGCCGCGGTCCGCCTCGCCCTGATGGCACTGCCACAGACCACCCCGGCCGCCCAATTCCACGCCGAACTCACCGACGCCATGGCCCGCCGCGCTCAGGCAGCGGGCGGCAACGACCGCATCGTCACCGCCGAGCACGTCGACGCCGCCCGCGGGCGAGCCCAGGACGAGGACAGCGCCGCGCTCAAAGCCGCCCGCGCCGAACGTGACCGCCTCGCCGCGGCGCTCGAGCGCGCCGAAACCGCCACCGCACTCGCGTTCGCCCAAGCTGAGACGCGAAACGCTGAACACATCCACGAAAACTTGGCCGCGCTGCACACCGAACTCGACATGCTCACCGCCGCCGGTGACTACAAAATCGAGCGCGGATTCAGCATCAGACCCGATCTCGCCGCCGAGCTGTCCGAGAACACCGCCCGAGGCCTCAATGCCATGACGCGCAGCGGTTTCACCGTCACCGCCGTGCACGCCGGCGACAGCGAGGCGGCACTGGACGCGCTGCGGGTGCTGCGCGAGGCGGCTCGGACCGGCGAGCACCGCATCTTGTGGTGCAGCACCGATAGCGACCGCGCCGCTCGCATCGCCGAACCCGATCCGGCCGAAGCCGTGCACACCGTCGCCGACCTGCACCGCCTGATCGCCACCGAGGGCGAACAACTCGACAACCAAACCACCATCGTCGTCGACCGGGCCAGCCACGCGGCCCCCGAAGTGCTCGCCGACTTGGCCGAACACGCCGCCGACACCGGCGCTCGCCTGCTCCTCGTCGATGGCGAGGACCGAGGTTGGCCCCCGGCGCCGTCGGCACCCCTCCTCAACCTGCTACACCAGGACCTCCCCTGGTCGGTAACCCTCACCGTCGCCACGGCCACCCCCGCGCGCAGAGCAGCCCAACCCGACCGCGACGCAGTCCTCGATCAAGCCGAGCGCTGCGACCCCGCACTACTTGACACCGAGGTCACCGACGCCCTCCGCCGTCGCCGCCAGCTACGTCAACAACACAGCACCGGCTACCAGGTACATGCTCACCTGTGGGACCGCATCGACGCAACTGACCGCGAACACGACCACACCCGCGAACTGTAGATCGCAACCCGTAGCGCTAGCTGCCGGCGGCACCGTTGTTGCCGTTAACGAGGCCACCCTTGCCGCCGACCCCGCCGGCGCCACCGTTGAACCCGCCGGCGCCCCCGGGACCGCCGTCGCCGCCGACAAGCCCGCCGGACCCGCCCGGGCCGCCCGCTCCACCTGTGATCCCGCCGTCACCACCAGCGCCACCAAACCCGCCCAACAGCCAAGCAGCTCCTCCCTGACCCCCTACGCCGCCTAAGAAATTACCGTTCCCGCCGAACCCGCCCGGCCCGCCGAAGCCGATGAGGGCGCCGAAGCCGCCGCGGCCACCCGCGCCGCCAATGCTCCCTCCGAACCCACCGGTCCCGCCGAAGCCGCCTACACCGATCAGGCCTGCGGCACCGCCGGTGCCGCCGGCCCCCCCGGTATTGGTACTGGACCCGCCGAAACCCCCGATGCCGCCGAAGCCGACCAGCATGCCGCCAGCACCGCCGTTACCTCCCGCAAAACCTGAATTCCCTGTGCTCCCGCCGGTACCGCCCATCCCACCGTTGCCAATCAGCCCTGCAGCACCCCCGTTGCCGCCGACCCCGGTGCTGGGGCTATAGCCGTTGCCGCCATTGCCGTACAACAGCCCGCCGTCAAATCCGTTGGGGTGTGTTGCAGTTCCGGTTGCGCCGTCGCCGATGAGCGGGCGCCCCAGCAGTGTTTGGGTGGGTGTATTGATCACATTGAGCACCGTCTGCTCGAAGACCTGCAGCGGAGAGGCGTTGACCGCTTCAGCAGAGGCATATGCATTCCCGGCCGCGGTGAGTGTCTGTGCGAATCGTTCGTGAAATGCAGCCGCTTTCGTGCTTAGCGCCAGATACGCCTGGGCGTAGGCTCTGAACAACGCGGTGATGCCTATCGAGACCTCATCGCCCGCGGCGGGCAACAATCCAGCCGTGGAAACCGCCGCAACCGCATTTGCTGCGGTGATCGCTGACCCGATTTCCCCCAAGCCCGTCGCGGCTGCCGCCACTGTCTCAGGCACTACGAACGACATCGAACACCCCTCCAAGTGACGGTCTTCTGCCAGTATCCGCGGTGGCTGGTGCATCGGAGCAGTTGAGTTTTGCTCTGTCTTCCGTCAGGCTCCCGCCGGGGGCGTCAGTCTATAGGCGGGCAAACAACATTTCGCGCATTTGATTCTGGGCACAGGCTTGGGCCTATTGAGGTGCGCCCGTCGCCTGCGCAAATCGGTGAGCTATCAAGGACTGGGCCAGCACAAACTGGCTGGACCATACGCGGGCGGCGGCGACAGATCAGAAGGGCAGGACTATCGCGAGCGGGCCGAATCCGAGTGCCCTGTTCGAGATCAGTCCGATTCCGCGGTTGCTGTCGCCGATGTTGTCCAGCCCGAAGTTGCGGTCGCCGATGTTGTTGAAGCCGAAGTTGTTGTTGCCGATGTTGTTGAAGCCGACGTTGAAGTTGCCGATGTTGCTGCCACCGAGGTTGAAGCTGCCGATGTTGTTGTCCCCGAAGAAGTTTAAGCTCCCGTTGTTTCGGTAGCCGAGGTTGAAGCTGCCGTTGTTTCCGTCGCCGAAGTTCAGCAAACCATTGTTTCCGCTGCCGAAATTCAAGAAGCCCTGGTTGTTGTCGCCGACGTTGAACAGGCCCAGGTTGCCGGTGCCGGGATCCAAGAAGCCTAAGCCGGCGGCATTGAGCACTGTCTTTTGCGCGTTCACAGCCGCTTGGTGGATCGCCTGCTGTACGGCCAGGTTGATGCCGGCGATCTGGCTGTTTAGCCCGTTGGTGATGGACGCGCCGACGTAGTTGATACTGCCGTTGATCTGGTCGATGACGAGGTAGGCGTTGGTCGCTGCGTTGTAGACAATGAGGTTGGCGTTGAGTCCGGCGTTAGTGATCAGGCCTTGGAATTGTTGTGATAGGCCGCCCAGACCTTGCTGGATGCCAGGCACGCTGATAGGGCTTGAGGGGCCTGCGCCGCCGTTGCCTCCGAGGGGGCCGGTTGCGCCGGCGATGCCGGGTTGGCTGAACAGGAATCCGCCGGGCCCGGCGCCGCCGCCGGTGCCTGGGGTGCCGGCGAATCCGCCCGCCCCTCCGCCGCCGCCGACGGTGGCGCCGCGGCCTCCGGTGCCGCCGTTGCCCGCGGCCCCGCCCGTGGCGCCGTCGCCGCCGTTGCCGATCAGAGCCGCGCCATGGCCGCCGGCGCCGCCGACACCGCCCGTTCCGCCGGTTCCGCCCTGACCGCCAAATCCACCTACGATTTGGGCTGGCCCGCCCGTGCCGCCATGGCCAGCCGCCCCGCCCGCGCCGCCGTCGCCGCCGTGCCCGTAAATCCATCCACCGTTACCGCCCGCCCCGCCGGCACCGCCCTCGCCGCCCGCCCCGGCCGGGTACCCCCACCCGTTCAACACAGGATCGGTCCCGCCGGTGCCGCCAACACCCCCAGCCCCGCCGGCGCCCCCGGCCCCGCCGTTGCCATACAGCAGTCCGCCAGTGCCACCAGCACCCCCGGCGCCCCCGGCGCCGCCGGTGCCGCCGTTACCGACGGCGGGGCTCGACCCGCCCGCGCCGGCGCCGCCGGTAGCACCCGCTCCCCCGTTGCCCCATAGTCCGGCCGCACCGCCGGCCCCCCCGGCCCCACCGATGCCGCCAGCAGCGCCGCCAAGGCCACCTGCACCCCCGGCCCCGCCGTTGCCGTACAACCAACCGCCGGCTCCTCCGGCTCCGCCGGCTCGGCCGGGGGCGCCGGTGCCTCCGGCCCCGCCATTGCCGATCAACCCGGCTGCGCCGCCCGCGCCGCCCAAACCGTTGTAGCCATTGCCGCCGTTGCCGTAGAGCAATCCACCGGCCTGACCATTGGGATTCGCTGCGCTGCCGGCAACACCGTCACCGATCAGCGGGCGCCCCAGCAGCGTGTTCGTCGGCGCATTGATTACCCCCAGCAGTTCTTGCTCTACCGCCTGTAGTGGATTGGCGTTGGCGGCTTCGGCGGTTGCGTAGGATCCTGCGCTGGCGTTGAGTAGCTGGATGAACTGGTTGTGAAACTGCGAGACCTGGGCGCTGGCGGTCTGGTATGCCTGCCCGTGTGTGCTCATCAGTGTGGCGATAGCCGTCGAGACCTCATCAGCGCCGGCTGCCAGTACCGTGGTTGTCGATGCTTTCACCGCGGTGTTGGCCTGGTCAAGCGCGGATCCGATCGTCGTGATCTGCGATGCCGCCGCCGTGACCGACTCTGGGGTGGCGAAGAGAAAAGACATGGGAATCCTCGTGTGTAGTCGGACGGGGGTTTGGAAAGCGGGCGGCACTGCCTGGCGTTAGTCTACGTTAAGACGCTGCGAAAAGTCGCCCGCCTTGAACACTGCATGTGAGTTAATGTGAACCTGTCTAGCTATGACGCCCCTAACGCGCCGATGACCAGGCGAGTGCTGCGCGGATTTGATGCTGCGAAGTTCGCTGCACTCCGCCAGGAACGCGGCTTGAGCGTCTCCGATCTAGCACGACTGGGCGACATCGGGACCTCCACCATCCATGCGTGGGAAGCTGGCACCCGCACCCCACAGGTGGATCTCCTTGCACGCGTCATGGACGTTCTCGGCGCTGCAATCGACCAGGTCGTCTGCATTGACCCCGAAGAGCGCTACCCCGGAGATTGGCGCGTCATGAAAGGAATGACACAACCCGAACTCGCGGCAGCCGCCAAAATCGCCACCACAACCCTGCGGGCGATTGAGCGCGCCGACCAGTCGCTGAGCGACCACAACGCCAGAACCCTTGCTGCGGTACTGGGTATCAGCGTTGATACTTACCGCGCAGCTTATCGCCGCGCCCGAAGCCGTCCGCCCGGAACGCAGGTATAGCTGCGGCACCCCCGCGGCCGGGCCTGCGGAAGGCGGACTTCGTCGGCAAAGGCGACCTTCCTCATGGCCAAGGTGGCGTTGCATTAGCAAACCTTGGCCAACGACTCACTGCGCAGGACCTGTGCGCTCGCATCGATGATCTTGCCGACCGTGTGGTGCCGCAGCGTCAGGCGGCGACCGATGTCCCGGTTGGGCAGATTGTGTTCGTAGCTCATCCGCAAAACGTTTGCGATCTCCTCGCGGTCTATGTCTTTGACCGTGATAATTCCGAGCACCTTGTCGGCCAAATCGACGTACGGCAACACCGACCCCTTGTCAGCGTCAGTGTGGTCGCGAATCGGCGGGGTCGCCGCGGGCGCCGGGGCCACGCCCTCGTGGAGGCATGGCCGGTCCGCTGCGGTAGCCGTTGCGGTCACCGACTCGCGTGTCGGTGCGGGCACGTCGCGCGGGCGTTCCGTCTGTTGCTGATCAGCCGGGGTGGCGCGTTGATCGGCGGCCGAGCTGGGTCGACGCACCCGCATCAGGATCGTCAGACCGTGGATGCTGACGACAACCGCGATCGGAGCAACAGCCCCTACCGCGGCCCGCAGCATCCAGGGCAACTCCTGCTTAGGCGGCAGGACCGCGTGCAGGTCGTTGCCGCCGACGCTGACTAGCAGTCCGCCGATCAGAACGGCCCAGAAGAACCGCCGGGCGCCGTGTTCGGACATGCAGACCACAGCGCCGAGGGTGGCCAACAGCGTCGCTCCGTCCACCGTGCAAGGCCACAGCCAGGCTTGGCGGGGCGGGACGTGTGACCGTACCGCTACGTCGGCCAGCGCGGTGAAGCTCAAAAAGAAGCTGGCCACACCGACGAAGACGGCCAGGCTCACGGCCGCGGCCCGGATAGCCAGCACAGCCCAGGGGTGTCGCTGGATGCTCGCTTCCATCGTCATTTTTGTCCTCTCGCAAATACATAGGTGGAGACGTCATGTGCGGCGTGGCTGTGCTGGTCGTTCAGCAGGCCACCTGGTGTGCGGTCCTGGCGTCGAGATCCTCGGGCGGGCGGTCATCGTCGGGCCGGTCCTGGTCGCGGCTGGCGGTGTCGCCGGCCGCCGGCGCCGGCAGCGGGGTCGGCTCGACAACGGTCCAGCAGACCCGTTTGCGGCCGTCTCGAATTGTCCTGCGGATCAGGCCATGGCCCTCCAGGCTGCGCAGGTGCCGATAGACGCCGGTATAGCCGTGAGTGGTGCGGCGGTAGGCGACAATGTGCCAGTCCGCATGGCATTCAACGATTTTGACTCCCGGACCGAGTCGTTTGAGGTCACACAGCTGAGCGCAGGGAGCGTGGGTTCGCTCCGACTTCCACGGCATCCGTTGTGCCAGTTCGGCTGTCGACAGCGGGACGGGGCTGCGACGAAGTTCTGCGAGCAGGCCTTCGCGCAGCGCGATGGTGTCGGCCGTGGTCAACGCCGCCGCCCACGCCGCGCTATGACCGCCACACCGCCCGGCTCGGATGAACGCGGCTCGCGGCCGGCGCGACGACGACGCTCATACAGATTCGACCGAACCGGGATCAGCTGCGCAAGCCCCTCGGCGACTCGTCCCTGCCGCCCCCCGATCGTACGCAGGAAAGACCCTGTGCCAGGGACATCGTCGGGCACCAACGCCGCCAGCGCTACGGTAAGTGCTTGCAGTTCATAGCGCGGCATTTCTTGAAACCGGCGCCAGATGTCCACTGGAGACGAATCACCGTGCACGTCCTCAACCACCGCCATCGCTTGAGCGAACAGCTTCTCGCACTGCGTAATTCGGAAGTACCGGCTGGAGAACGCCACCGGAAGTGCTGCTACGTCGAGACGGTAGCGAATCTCGGCCGCAGGTGCTGATGGCACTTCATCGAGCAGCAGAGCCGCCCGCACGATCGCCCGATCAGTCCACCGATCCTTGCCGCCGCGGGACCGCGGCGCGGTCCACCCGTCTAAGGCGAACTCATCGGGAAACATGCGCAGCAGCCGGTTCAAGACACTGTCCGCGATGCCGAAGAAGGCGGCGACGTCCGCGATCGATGGCGATCCGGCCAGAAAGTCCACCTGACCGTCGAGCAGCTCGTCAAAAACATCGACTCGGCCCACCAGTTTATTGCGGCGCTCTCGCGCCCGCTCCTGCGCTTTCTTCTCAGCTTCCACCCGCAGCGCGTCGCGGTCTTGTGCCTCTCGGTCGGTGTTGTCGTGGTCGTAGATGTCGTAATCGAACAGGGCAGTCATCGCTAGTGCCCTCCTTTCTTGGTGGTGGGGTTGAGCAGACTGCGTCGGACCAGAACCGACCACGGTGTGGGTCGCAGACCGACGAAGCCGCGGCCCCAGGTGCGGTCGGCGAGCCGTTGGGGATGGGTGAAAACCCAGTGATAGACCGGAACGTCAGGACGGACCTTGGGTTGCCCCCACGGTTGGCAGCATCCGCGAGAGCGGTGCACGTCGACCAGGGCCGCCGCGCCCAGCCACCCTTGCTGGCTGGTGTGCCACCCGGCGTTCATGCCGGCGTTGCTGGCTGCCTTCACCCCCGCGTCGTCGATGCGGGTACCGCCGTAGATGAGCACCGGCCCGCGGTAGTCGGAGGACCATGTTCGATTCTCGATTGTCTTGCCGCCCAGTCGTTCTGGGACGAGCAGCAGTGAGGCCCACGGTCGGCGCAAGGTGATGCCCATCGCGTGCCCGGTCGCGGCATACAGCGAGCTCGGCGGGTTGGCAAGGTCCAGTACAACCCCGCGATGGCATCCGGGGTCTCCCAGAGCACAGGTGCAGGACAAGTCCCGCCCGCGCAGGGCGGCGATGTCGGCCAGTCGGTCTGGTTGGCCTGCGAGGGACACCGCATAGCGCACCGTCGCCCCGAGACGCTGCTCATCGGTCAGCGCCGGGGTGTCGTACGTGTTGGCGAACGCAGTGCCGGCCGCGACCGATACCGCACCGCGTGGCACCGGCAGTCCCGCGCGCTGCACGCGCGGTTGCGGGCCGGCCACCGTCGGTGTCCACAGGTCGGGGTGGTGCTCAGAGACGGCCAGAGTCATAGTCGGTCCTACTCGCGTGATGGGGCAAAAGACGGCTAGGTTGCTGCGCATTTACGGGCTGGGTGTCGAGCGCCCTGGTGGCGGTGGTTGATCACCGGGATCCGGATGATCCGACGTCGCTGTCCGCGTCGTCGGTGCGCCGTTGCGCTCGTTGCGGTCGCGGTAGAAGCCGGCTGCGCTGTTCGGCGGGGGCGCCCCACCCTGTGATCGGCCCGGCGCGCTCCCGCCGTGCGTGTCGTGGTGGTGGCCGCGCGCCACGGCGCCGCGGTGGGCTAGCGATGCGCCCGCAGCGACGGGGATCGCGACCTCCGGGGCCACGACCTCGGCGGCACCGCGGGCGGCGGTGCGACCGGCCGCCTGGCCACCGGCGGTGTTCGACGCGCGTGCAGCGGGGGCCGCAGGTGTGCGTGCCGGGACGCCGCCGCCGCTTCCTGGACCGCCGCCGGGACGTGATGGGGTCGGCGCGGTACCGAAGTGCGGGTCCGGGCCGTTGCGTCTGGGCCGCTCGGTTGGGGTGGGGTGTGCTTGGCGGCCGGGTGGTTGCGCGCCCGGTCCGCCGTGCTCGCCCTGGCCCTGCCCCGACGCCGACTGTTTGCGGTCTTTCAGACGCCCGCGCCAGGTGTTGAGGACCCGGCCGCTGTACTCAACCTCGTTGACGGTGCGGGCGGTTCCGGTAACGGCGCGATATCCGCCCCGCGCCAACCGCACAGGGCCGGGAATGCCGTGGTCGCCGAAGGCCCGCAGTAGTGCGAAGCGGAAAGCCAGCGCGCCTACGACGGCCAAGAGCACCATCACCAGCACTTTGGCCAGCGGAGCGGTCATTGCGATCGTTCCGGGCAGCGTTCCGCGGGTGACGCTGGCCATGACGAGGACAAGGATGCCCAGTCCGGCGGTTGCGGCCATCATCTCCGCGCCGTGCAACAGGATCCGCCCGGCGGCTTTCTTCGCGAACTGTCGGGGCGGGCCTGGGAATGCTGCAATGGCCACGGCGGGAACGACGATGAACAAGTTCCAGAAGGCCTTGAAGCCCACCCGGAACGCCTCGATTCCCATGTAATCGAGTGACCACAGAATCAGTAGGACAAGGCAATTAATGATGAAGAACAACCCGGCGGTGGTCGCGTCGAGGTGTAGGGCGTGGGCGTAGGCGCTTGGAGCGCATGACTTCACGGCTTGAGCTGCGCCGGTGCCACTGAGTAGTGCGCTGTTGTATATGCTCGCGCACCCGGGAACGTCGTCGATCAGTTGGCCGAAGTTCACCAGCTGCACCATGTCGCGGACGAGCACGTCGACCATCCAAGAGGTCAGAGTGTCCAATTGCGCGCTGGTGCCGCCTGCGGCGACGGGCCCATTGTGGACGACCCCCTGGGCCAGGGAGAAGCCCAGTGAGCGGCCGATACCCAACAGTCCGTTGTCGCTGATCAACTCGCCCGTGGGGTCGCGTAGCAGCAGCCAGAACACCAGCAACGCCACAAACCCGCCCAAGATGATCCCGATGCCCGTGCTGAAACCCGTGGTAAGACAGAGGATTCCGCCGACCACGACGGAGAACAAGATGCCACCTTCGAACAGGTGCATCCGCTCGATCATCGCCTTCATGGTGTCCACGATCGGGGAGGCGATCGCACCCAGCCAGGAGAGCCACAGCACCCCCAGGGCGAACTTGATGAGCCAGATGCCCACCGAGCACACACCAATTAGAAACGCGGTTTCCCCGGCCAGGAACATGTTGAGTTGGGCGTAGGTCAGCGAGGTGTTCAGTGAAGACATGATGGCCGGCGCCCAGGTGGTCGGGTCGACGCCAAATTCCGGGCCGTTGGAGCCGATCATCTCCATCAGCGGGGGCAAGGACACGAAGTGCTGGCCGATCGGAACGCCATAGCTGTCGTGTAAGCCGGTGAACGACCATGCCGAGCCCAGGGTGTCGGCGGTCGCCGTAGGCGCGGTCACAACAGCCAAGAGCGAGGCACCCCAGATGGCTTGGACGATGAACCAGAGGCGGCGGATCCGGGGCCGCGTGTACAACCACGCGGCCAGCAGTTCAGTCATGCTGCCCACTCCTGCCCTTGGACTTCCATGTCGCGCGTATCGAAGGCAGCCAACAGGTCTGGTTGGACCGGGGGCAGCATGTCCACCAGTCCGACCCGCCCCAGATCGTCGAAGAGGTAGGCCAGCCCGCGGCCGGGCTGCACCTGCGTTTGCAGCACATTGGGGTATTCGTCCGGGTCGATCCCCAACCGCTTGAATGTCGCCTTCGCATACTCGAGGTCGGTCGGCTTGAACGGCGTGACCACCCGCATCGGCAGGTTCTGGATGCCGATGCCGTCAAAATGCTCCAGATATTGCGAGATGCCTAGCAGGCCGTAACGTTCCTTGCGGCCCTGATTGCCCATCCGCTCGGCGTCCTTGCGACCCACCGGGGATGCGAAGTACTCGCGGGCTTCCTCGGTCACCAAGAATCCGAACGCGCCTGGGCGGCGGCTCGGCCCGGTGTAGGACAGTCGCGTCAAGGAGGCGATCATTCCGTAGATCGCCAAACCAGCACGGGCGCGCGGTGATTGACGCTTGTAGAGGTGGACTTCGTCGGTCTCAGACGTCGTCGGCAACTCTTGCCCGGTCATCTGCCAGATCACCGCGTCCTTGTCGGCGATCGGCGGTACCGGCAGCGACTCGTCGAACATCGCCCGCAGATACTCCTTTTCGGAGAAATAGATCAGACTGTCGGCCAGCTCCTCGTACTCGGTGTAGGCCGCCCGGTCGAGATTTCTGAAGTAGCGCACCAGCCCGCCAAGGGATTCGGCCACTCGGTCATCAGGACGAAGGAGCCGGCCCAACTGGCGGGCCGGCGCCGACACGGCATCCATGCCCATCATCGGCAACAGGTGATCGAGGGTGTGCTCGACGGCGTGTTCGCGCGGAAAGATCCGCAGACCGTCCAACGACCACCGACTGGTGTAGGGGTTGATGGTCAGGACGCGGTCGCCGTGGTGCGCCAGCGCGGGAATCCACTCACCCAGCGTGCCCGGGTCGATAATGGACACTTGGTGCCCGCGTTTGATGAGCGCATCAGTAACACGCTTGCAGGACAGCGACTTTCCGCCCCCAGGAGGACCGATCCACAGCATGCCCGGCGCGCCCCGGCGCTCCTTGAAACCCTCGAAATCCAGCAGCACAGGGCGGGGCCGTCTGGTGGCCAGATTGGCTGCGAACAGGATGCCGGTGTCGTGGCCCAGCTGGGAGCCCACCAGCGGCGCATACCGGGCCCAGTGCTCGGTGGTGGTGGGCTGCTTGAATTGGCTTCGTGGCGTGTTGCCTTCGCTCCCCGGCTGGCCGAGCTGCCACAGCGAAGCCTGAGCACCTTGACGAGCCGACAGCGCGGTGCCCAGCTCCTCGGCGAAATGGGTCCTGAGCTGCTGTACGGCGTCGGTCAGGTGCGTTTCGGTCGCGGCGCCAACCGCTAACACCGTCGTGGCGTGCACACCGCGTTCCAGTTGGCTGGCGTTGAGCGCATTCTCGTATTCCTCGCCAGCGGCGTAGCGCCGGGCCAGGTCCGCGTCACGGGTGCCCGACATCTGGAAAGACTGGTCATCGAGGTTGCGTTGGGCGCGGTCGACGGTGCTCAATTCCTGTTCTCGGGTAGTGATGCTGACGTGCTGGTACCAGTCGACATCGGCGGTGATGTCGACGTCGTAGGCCGACTGCAGAATCTCTGCACCCGGGAAACGCAGGCCTCCACGCGGCAGCTCGGCGACGGCGAGCATGCTCTGGTAACTGTCACAGGACGGCCCGCGCAGCACCACCAACGGGCGCAAGGACGGGAACACCCGCCGCCACCAGGAGCGGTGCTGTTTGCGTCGCTGCTGGTCGCCTTCATCGAACTCGACCGGCATCATCCATGCAAAATCCTTGCCCGCCAGGCGACGTGGCCCCCCCGGTTCGTGGGGAAAGGGCCGGTTGAGCGCACCGCGCGTGCAGTGCCGTTCGTAAAGCCACATGATCTGCTGCGGGGTAGCCGGCCTCGGCGCGAAGGTCGCCGGGATCTTCCCCAAAATTTGAGCGACGACCTCACGCAACGCATCGAGGCTGTCAGGGGCGTCTTGGTCGCGGCCGATGACCGCGCTGGTCAGTTTGGCCACCGACCCCGCCGCTGAGCGACCCGCCATCCCCGCATCCACGGGAACACGAACACCGAAGACCTGCTCATAGAAGAGGTTCTCGGCGAGAAACGGTTCCCACTCACGCACCTCTCGGATCCAGCGCGGCTGGTGTTCGCGGCCGGCGATCATGCGCTGCTGCAACCGCTTGGTGTCCACGCGCGGCGATACTCCCCAAAACACGATCCCCGACGGCAGCTGGCGCACTAGTGGCCGGTGGTCGGCGGCGATAGCGCGCCGAGCGGCGAAGCGCTGCATACCGCTGGGTTGTTCAGCGAGGATGAAATCGGCATAAACGCCACCCTTGGTGAACACCAGATTGTCGATGACCGCTTTGGGGGGTGACTTCCACCGGTCACGCTTGCCCGACACCGCGGCGCGGGACTGGGTACCGATGAAGCAGTTCAGCACCCACAACATCCGATACCGTGGTGAGGGGCGGGAGATGGGAATCTGGCGGGCCGCGTAGGTCGCCATCGCGGTGAACATCAGCCCGAACATGGCGATCCAGCGGGCGTACCCGTCATAGAACCAGACGTACATTCCCCAGCCGGTAAGACCCAGCCCCAGGATCGCCGCAGCACCGTCCCACGGACCCCATGGGCCGAGTGGGATCCTGGTGTGCTCGTCGAGGAAGCCCAGCCGTTTCGGGAAGTTCAACACATCGGCGAACGACTTCGCCGTCTCCTGCTGGTCTTCTGCCATCGTGGTCCTCCCCATTTGCAGGTGTGGTGGCGGTGGATGCGGCTACTGGCCGTATTGACCGGTGAGCACGTTGCCGCCGTGCCGGTTGACGGTGTTCTCGACTGACGCGGTCAGCCCGACGGCGCCCAGCGCGATGGCGGCCAGCGCGATTCCGCCGATGAGCTTGCCCGCTGCGGCGCCAAACCCTTTGTGGATGCTGACGATTCCGCCGAAGATGCCGGAGATGATCAAGCAGATCGCCAGCGGGTAGCGCATATCGTTCCACAGGCTCGGGATCGCAGTGAGCAAGTCGCCGGCGGCGACGATGGTGGTGATCATGGTGGTGCTTCCTTTTCTCAGAGGTGTTGATGGACTGGCTAATTCGCCGGCGGGGCGCCCATAGGTGCCACCGGAGTGATGTTGTCGTCACTGGAGAGCACAGGCGCCCGGTCAATCCCGGCCACCGACCAATGCCCGCCGACGCCTCGCAACGTCAACGGGTAGGTCATTGCCACGTTGGCGTACTGCGAGGTCAAGGCGGTCACCTGAGCCAAGACCTGCGCGGTTTGGCCGTCGGCGGGTTGGGCGGGCACTGGACCGGTCGCGGTGACCGAGGTGACCAGTGGCAAGGGGTTGCCCTTGTCGTCTTTGCGCGCCAAATAGGGTGCGCCGATGCCGACCAGCATGGAATCGGTTGTCACATAGCGGGCGACATCTCCCGTGCCGGTCAGGTAGGCGGTAATGAACCCCGACACCACCTGGTAGGCGTTGTCGGCGCTCGCGAGGGTGCGCGGATATGCCACAGCGAGATTGGCGCCTGGTCCGGGCCCGCTGACCTGAAACGGCAGGCCGATCGCCCGTGGCCCGAAACGCGACCACAGGACCGGAACTCGGTACAGGTATCGGGTGGGCGAGGCTGATTCGTACGGGCGTTCGTTGACCCCCACCACGACCGAAAAAACTTCTGCCTCAGCGTCTTTACCGGCATTGCCTTCGTAAGTCACAGCAACCACTGACGGTGATCCCAGGACAACGGCCGGAGTCGTGGGGAGGTTCAAGTCGGCGGTGGTCACCGAAACGAATTGATTCAGTGAGGTTGCGCTGGACGCGGTCGCGGTGAGCCAGGTCGTCACGAAATCTTCGGCGAACGAGGACACCACCGCGGACTTGTTCACCACGGTGCGGGCCGGAGTAACAACGTCAGTGGGCTTGTCGAACATGAAGTCCCACACGGTATGCAGACCGCTCAGAGCCGCCAGTACGATCAGTGCGGTGGTCCCGTAGCGCCGCAGGGCCGACGATGTTGCGGACACCCGCCCGGTCCATGTCCGATTCAGTTTCATCACTGGACCGCCACGCTCGCGCCGAGCACGGCATCACGCATCACCACGGCGACGGAGTCGCGCTGACGGTGCTCCATGTTCATCGCGCGGACGAATGACGAGCGCATCGTCGGAGGCGTCGTCGCGGCGACGGCGTGCGCTGCCTCCCAAATGACCGGGTTGTTGAGGTTTCCGTAGGAGCTGTCACTCATCTGCGTCACACCGCCTCGTGTCCGATGATCTTCAACGCGCTGATGGCGAAGGTGGCGTCGACCGGATCGGAGCCATCACTGCTGCTGGCAGCCGTCCCCGCACCCGTCGGGTACGCCGCCGACGGGTGCGGGGCGACGCTGGGAGCGGAGTCGCCGAACACGCTGGTCAACCCATTGCCAGGGCCCGATGTCGGTGGTGCGACCGGATCGGCCGGGGGACGTGAGGTATACCGGATCAGCATCTGAATACGTGATGCGAGAACACGTTTGATCGGTTGCACCGCTTCACCGTGAACGTTCTGGGTGTTCTGCATCACCGGTGGGATGCTCGGATCATCGGGAAAGCTCCACTGAACGATGCTCACCACACGGTGCTGCGACCACTGCGAGACCCCACTGGCATCTTGCCCTACCCAGCCGGGGGTCAACGAAAAGGCCGTCAGCACGTAGGTTCGCCCCAGGTCGATAGTGATGACCTGCCCGTCACCGCCTGCCCGCACACACACGAACGCGTTATGGGGATCCATCCCCGACATCGTCTGCGCCGGCGTCGACCCTTCAGCGCAGCTGTTCTGGGCATCGGCGGTATAGGGCAACGGGCGGTCCACGCCCGGACCGGCGGCAGGGGCAGGCGATGACGATGCATTCGCGACCGCTACCGCCTGCGGCTCACTCAACGATCCGCCCGCTCTGGTCGGCTCCGGTGTGTCGTGGGAATAGAACGCCACGGAACCCACCAGCGCGGCGACCACAGCTGCGGCCACCACGCCACCAAAGCCCCACAGAAGCCTGTGGTCGAACCGGGCAGGTCTCTGGTCACCGTCGAGCTCGGAATCGAGATTCACCGGACCGGTCGAGGGATCGTCATCGTCGGCCATCAGCACGGCCACATCCAGTTCCCCGATATCGCCGGGGTCGCCCTCGGAGTCGTATGGGAAGGCGTCGGCGCCGGATCCGTGCAACCGGCGGACCCACTCATCGTCAGAAATCAGCTCGTCGGCACTCATCGCAGCGCCCCGTGCGAGGTCGCCCGCGCCACGATTGCGCTCGGGTGGCGGCGTTGCATCCGTTCCGGGACGGGCGACACCACGGGACGGGCGTGGACCACCGGCGAAAAACCCACCCACACACCCGGCCAGCACCCAGCCGCAGACATCACCTGGTGAACACCCATAGCCGATACAGGGGTGTTCGCGAACTGCTTATTTTCAGTGTCGGCGGTGACGCCGAATGGGATCGTTACAGGCGGCGCCGACCGCCGCGAGGAGCTAGCACTGCCCAGGCATAGTACCGCTGCCAAAAGTGCCATGAACAGCATAAATATGCCGCCCAACGCGAGTAGAGCCATGGTGTGAGCCTCTCCCTTCAACCGACTGGCGACATTCTGCGCAGCAGCGGCTACGCTCGTCCCATTGCTGTCGAGTCTGGCAGATAAAAGCACAAACAACAACAAAGGAACACACAATGGGTCACGTAATGCCTGATCGGTACGACGAGCTTCGCCGCGAATGGATCTCCGAACACGCCAGCATCTGGAACGTCCAGAAACGCCGCGCCGAGCTGCTCAACCGCCAAATCCGCAAGCGCATCCGCATGGCGGCGGGCGCACGGCCAAGCCCCTACGACGACAACGTGATGCACCCGCTGTGGGCCCGGCGAGGCTCGACGGTGGAGATCATCATCGAGCGCATCGTGATCGGGGTCTGCGCGCTGCTAGCTCCCCTTGGCTGGCTCGCCGGCCGGCTGCTCTACGAGTACACGGTGCGGTTCATTCCTGAGCGCCTGCGGGCATACCCGATTCCGGCACTGTTGTGCACCGCGGTGGGCATCGGAACCATCACCGCACTGCTCTACAGCCCTGATGGCACCCTGGCCGGGACGGTAATCGCGCCCTACGTGCTGGCCCAAATCCCGGCCACCTTCGCGGCCGCAGGCATCTACGGAATCCTCAACGGCTGGTTGGCCGTTGAGGGCTCGGCGAGTTGGTGGCCCCTGACCCCGCCCCCGCTGCCGGTAGAACTTACCCTGCCCCTGGGACCCGACGACCTCACCGCACCATCGGTGTTCGAGACATTCGAACCCGCAGAGGTGGTCGACATGACCCCCACCAACCAGATTTCACAGTCCCAACAGCCCCTGCACCTCGTGCGCATCGCCCTGACCCTGTGCCTGATCGGTGTTGCATGGATGAGTGGTGCTGTGGCAGTAGGCATCCGAGACGCGGTGTTCGACATCGCCCAAGCCCCCGTACCCGTCAGTGACTACTAAAGCGTGTCGAAAACCTGGCTGCGGCCGAGTCTTCTTAGCAGTAAGGCGATTTGGCTGAGGTAGACGAAGCCTTCATGCGCGAGAGCAAGCATGTTCCCAACGATATGGGATGCTTCCGGCGCCCTTGGGAATCGTGTTGTGTTTTTGGTGGATACTGCTTACTTTGATCGTATGAGTACCGAGATTCTCCTTCGTACAGGCGAGGTCGCCAGGCGACTTGGCGTGTCTCGGCAACACATCGTCGACCTGTGCGATCACGGGGCGCTGCCCTGTGTCATGGTGGGCAGCCACCGCAGAATTCCCGAAGGCGCCGTCACGGCCAAGCTCGCATCCGCTAATGGGCGTGTGGTATCTGCCGGTGCCGCGGAGCAGTCCCTGTGGCTGCATGCCGCATTGATCCCGCGCCTGCTCAAAGACCCGGACGCGGTGGTCGGGAAAGCTCGTGCGAATCTGGCGCAGGGACGGGCGTCTGGAGCTATCGACGTTCACAGCGAGCCGTATGCCCGTGAATGGGAGGCGATCCTGGATGGGGGCGTGGGATGCACCATCGCTGCGCTGTTAGATCCCTCCGAGCATGCCGCGACGCTGCGGTCCAGCTCTCCATTCGCTGGGATTTTGCCTCAGGATGAGGTTCGCGCGATTAAGGAGGCGCAGCGGCAACGCCGTCAGGCGGAAGTGGCGCGGTGAAGCGCCAGCAACTTGCCCACATCCTGCGGGCGTCATGCCAGATTGCCCGGGACAATCAGGTGTTGGTTCTCGGTTCTCAGGCGATCCTCGGCGCCTATGACGACGATGAGCTTCCCGCTGCGGTGTTGATGTCGATGGAGGCCGACATTGCGTTCCTCAGCGATCCCGACCGACGTAAAGCGGACGCGGTTGAAGGCGCGATCGGCGAGATGTCCACATTCCACGAGACCAACCATGTGTACGCCGAAGGGATCCATGTCGACACCGCTGAACTGCCCGCCGGCTGGCGCGAACGGTTGGTGAGTTGGAACCTGCAATCCAGCTATCCAGCAGAGCCGCGGTTCGTAGAGCCGCACGATCTCGTTGTCAGCAAGCTCGCAGCAGGGCGTGAGAAGGACATCGTGTTCGCGGCGAGTTTGTTGGATGCGGAATTGGTTGGCCTCGACACGCTTCTTGCCCGTGCGGCACAGCTACCCCGTAGCAGTGCACGGGTCACACAGTCGCTGGGGTTCTACCGGAGGCAGGAGCTCCACGACGCAATCCCGTCCACCAGCGCTGCCCCGCAGGTCAAAGATCACCTTGACGACCTGATCAAGAAAATCGCCGAACGTGATCGCAGC
Source organism: Mycobacterium pseudokansasii (assembly GCF_900566075.1). NCBI lineage: Bacteria > Bacillati > Actinomycetota > Actinomycetes > Mycobacteriales > Mycobacteriaceae > Mycobacterium > Mycobacterium pseudokansasii. The sequence goes on from NZ_UPHU01000002.1 coordinate 74,312, forward strand.
CGTAGCCAGGACCACGACTACGGCCTTGAGCTTTAGATTTAGACTCCGCCTCCTCTTCTAAACTAATACCTCGTTTTCGCCTCGGTCTGGCGTCAGTCCGTCCGGCGTTCCACTCCCTTGGAAGCGGAACGCCCCAACAGTACCCACGCAACTCGGCCGGCACCTTCGCGAAGACCGCAGACGAAGGCACTCCGTAAAGACCACTCGCTTGCAACAGCCTGTGGTGAAAGGTCACGTGCCGAGAAGCCGCTGGTGCCAGCGTTTGCGCTCAGAACCGCCAATTCCGGTGGAGCGGGCGAAGCCGCCGTCAGAGGCGGGGCAACCCGCGCGTGCGGCGACCAACGCACGGCTGGCCTGATCGTAGTACGCCTTAAACCGTGTCCAATCCGGAATTTCGACGCAATGCCCGAGTCCCCCGCGCAGAAGAAGGCGTGCGTGTTCGGGGTCAGGTGGCAGCAACTCCTGCCACCGCAGGACCGGCCCGAAATCGGTGCTCAGAGATTTGTGTCCGTCGGCCTGCCCATAGCTTTCGGTGCGGCGAAAGGTCAGCCCCGACCAGTCCTCAGTGCGCGCAAGCAAGGCCTCTTCGTGCGCTCCATACATGATGATGTTGGCTGGAAAGATCTCGCGGAGTTCCTGGGCGTAGACCTGCCCGTAGACGGTGTCATTTTGGGCCGAGGCCTGCACTACGGCGAGCAAGTTGATACCTAGACCACGGCCCTCCCCCACGATGCGACGCAAATCGGGAAGGGGCGCCGTGTTGGGCAATTCGTCGATCGCCAACAGAAGGCGATGCATCTGTTCGCACCGCGACGTCTTCTCACGCCAACGCCGAATCAGCGAGTCGATCAACGTCACGGCGGCACCCGCCACAGTGCCGTCTGCCGGTGCCAACACGAATAGGGTGGCGCTGGGATCATCGAGAAACGAAGCGTCGAACACCGTGGCGACATCTGCCCCGCCCGCCATCATCAACGAGGTTCGCAACCACGGGGTGATGGCTTTGCGCATCGTGATGGCCACCGAATCACGTTGCCGCGGTTCCATTCCCAGAATTCTGGTCATGCCGATCGCCAGCACCTCATACCTGCTACACAGGGCGGCAGCTTGAACCCAGCTCGGTTGCCGCAAGGCGGCGTCGGTGACCTCAAGATTGTCGACAGCTTTGAGAACCCACTCCATCCCCATCCCGTTGCCGTTGGGCGATGCCGCATACAAGAATGCCGCCAGCGGGCCCGCAGCCTGAGACTCCCACACGCCGCCATCGGACACCTGATCGGCACCTGAGCCCATTCCGACGGTGGCCATCTGCATGATGGTTTCGGCGACGGTCAGCGCCTCGTAAGGGGTTTCGATGGTGGTCGTCGGGTCGTACACCATCACCTGGACCCCGATTGGATAGAAAGGGTCAATGATCGGCCGAAAATCGATCACCGCCTTGGGCCCGAACCGGCGCTCCATCGTCAGCTGCATGACGTCGTCCTTCGACGACACCTGCACCAACGGACCGCCCCACAACGCGCTCGCCGGCGCCAGCAGCCGGCGCGACTTGCCCGACTCGGTAGGTGCACTGATCAAACAATGCGCGGCGGTGCGCGGAACGAACAGCTGCTCACGGCCTTTGACGAACCGACGCATGAACCCGCAATACGGTGTCTCTGGCGGTGCATAGGTCACTAGGGCACCATCCTTTTGGCGGATACCCGATGGGTATTCGTTGTTGGGACTCGGCGGGGACTGAGGTGACGGCCAGCGTCGGTCGCTCGTAGAGGGCCACTGTGACGCCGCCGCCCTCGGTCCTCCCGGGGTCGCAGACCGGCATCAGGGAGACGTGCCGCAGAGCGCCAGTTAGTGAGCGTCTGGTGGTCGATCCCCTCGCCGCGGCGTCGCTGCCCCGTTGAGGACTCAGGAAGCGTCACAGCTGGTCCTCCCAGTAGTGGTCACGATGAGGCAGAGTGCGGGGCTGCCTGAGTGGTCGAGCCGGGCAATGACGCAGGACCCGCCTTATTGTTGCACTATAAATCATATACTGCAATCAGTAAACGCACTGCTGTGCATGCACATACTGATTTATTGGGAGGCTGCCATGCGTGCCGAACCGACAGCACGAGACGCGGCGGCATCTGCGATGAACCGCAAACCAACGGTGCCTCTGAGGGCACAATAGATGCCATGAACTCAACCCTGGCGGATCGGCTAAACAAGTTATTTGCGGTGATGCATAGGGCGGGAGAGCCGCCGCTTTCCAACGCGGCCGCCACCGAAGCCATGACGCGTCGGACGGGTGTGTCGTTCAACCACAACGATTTAGAGCAATGGCGTGCCGGGATGAGGATCGACGCTACAGGCGAGCAGCTCGAAGCGATAGCGAAATATTTTGGTGTACCAACGGTTTATCTGACCGATCCAACCGACGAAGTGGTCGACGCGCAGCTCAATGTGCTTCGAGCAATGCGCGATAGCGGCGGCGTCGTTCAGTGCCATCGAAATGTCAAAACAATTACACCACAAGTACTTAACAGTCTCGCAGAAATTGTCAATCGGAGCATGTGAGAGCAGTTGATATCCGGCTCGGGTTCGGCGTAGGTGGTGAGCCGTGCAACGACTTGCTCGGTACGTATTCAGAAAGAACTCAAACACCATGCACACCAGCATGATTGACGGACCGCCAGCGCCGCAAACACCACGGCGAAACGACGACCCGCGATGACCACATCCGCGCTGTTCCTCGCGTTCGGGTGCGCGGCCGCCGCCCTGAGCTGGGCCATCGCCCGCGCCACCGCGCGCCTGGATCGAGCACGACCTGTCGGAGCGACTCGGGCCAAGTCCAGGCGTACTCCGGGTCTGCCTCCCACTTGGTTCCTACCGCGCCCGATGGGGCAGCGCGTGGCGATCAACGCCTTGACGCCGGCGGCGGCTGGGGGGCGGGCACTGACCGGCCGCAGCGGCCTGCCAGAGCATTTCCGGTCCAGGCGCAGTACTCCCGCAGGTGCGACCACCCGGATGAATCCGCTGGTTTACCAGTTTCTCGAAACAAATCCGAGTTAAATGCTAACTCGGGAAGGGGTCGGATGGGGCAATTGTTTGCAGTGCTCTTTGTTGTGGGCCTGGTGATCGTGATCGTTCGGGCGGTCTGGAAAATCGTTGTGGTCGTGGGCGGTATCGTCCTTGCGGCCTGGACCGTGTATCGGGTTGGCCGCTACGTCTGCAAAGAGCGGTACTTCCGCAGCGAGAAGTTTCTAGCGCACCAAAAAAGGCTCGCCTCCGTGGTCGCTGAGCACAACGAGATCGCAGACTACGTATCGGAGATCCGCAGCCGAGGATCGTTCAGTCTGGGGGCATCAGCCACGGGCACGCACGCGCATCTGGCGACCTTTCAGAACACCAGCCAGCACAGCTACCGGCGGGATCGCAACGTCGCGAACTACGACGCATCGAACGTTCATAACTGTTCGTTGCAGGTCGTCCGCAATGCCAAGGCTGCCCCTGTGAAGTATCTGATGAAGTACTTCAGCATCGATGCTGACGAGCCCAGCCTTGCCCGCGTGGAGAAGCTGGGTGAAGAAGTCGCACGACTCGAAGACGCGATCAGCAACCTCAGGGAGCGCGAAGCCAGCATCACCGAGTCGTTCGATCCCCCGGCCTTCATAATGAAGCATTACGCGGACGAATTTATGCAGCACGTCGGGGTCGAACTGTCACCAATCACGGTTCCCTATCCCGTGTATATGTTCCAATACGTCAGCGCCGGCGGAAACAGCGGGCAGGAAACCGCAATCACACTGGACACCCCGACGATTGATGCGCTCATAGATGCGATGTCGCAGAAGATTCGTTTTAGGAAGACTGCGGCTGGCCAGCGCGCGCTGATGACCTCGAAGCTGCGGAGCCTCATCAAGTCCCGTGACAACTACACTTGCCGCTCGTGCTCGGTGTCGGTCGGTGCCGAGCCTCATTTGCTGCTGGAGGTCGACCACGTCATCCCAGTCTCAAAGGGGGGCTTGTCCACGCCAGGGAATCTGCAGACTTTGTGCTGGCGCTGCAACAGGACCAAGTCGAACAAGCTCGCGACGGCCTGACCCTAGACCGGCGAAGGCTGCGCCCCAGTCACTCCCCTCGGCCTAAAACCCGTTCCGCCGCGGCGCAAAACCCGCTCTACCGCCTCAGCGCCGATCGTCACTTAGTGCCGCTCTGACGGCCGGGATAATTAAGTGATCAACCTCCGGGTTCGCGCCTGGCTACAGTGATCAGCTATGCGGGTCGGAGATCGTGATGGCCACGGCGCCTTCGGCCAGCTCACCACCGACGAGAACGGCCATCTCGTCTGCCACGAATGTGGCCGCGCGTTCCTGCATCTGGCGACTCACGCGATGCGCACCCATGGCCTTTCCGGTGCTCAGTATCGCGCTCGCCACGGTTTGGAGCTGACCGCGGTTCTGATTGCCGGCGAGATCCGTCAGAAGATGTCGCAGGCGTGGGAGCTGCACCGCGACGAGCACGTCGCGAACCTGGACCGGTCACGCAATCCGGATCGGGCGCGCGCACAGATGCGGCCGAGGTCTCAGTGGCCGGCCGCGAGTCGGGTCCGTCGGAGCGCGGCGTTGTCGGCGAAGCGAGGGCGGCTGCTGACCGATGATGAGATGCGGCAGCTAGGTGATGATCTCCCGCTGCAAACAGTGGTGCGATCAGGTGCGCGCCCTGCTGGCCGCCGACCCGACGATCACCGCCATGTCGATCAGCCGCAGCTTCGACCGCTCAGAGTCTTGGATTTATCAGCGGCTGTACCGGTACCCCGGACAGGGCAAATAAGCCGTTACGGGCGATCGCCTAGCGGCCGTCTAGGGTTTGCGGGCGGCGCCGATCGCTTGGTGCCGGCGCGGCGTGTACATGATGTGCGCGGGATGCGAACGGTCTCGATACCTCCCACACGGTGTCGGGTGCTGTTGGCTTGCCATCGATCCGTAGACCGAAGTGCTCCAATAGGGCTGCTGGGTTCCCGCCATAAATGTCGGGTGGCATCTCAATCTTCACGGAATGACTCGGGCTCTAACTGTTCTAGCTGGCTGCACGCAGGACACCGCGGTGCCTCACTTCTTCCCAGCCGCGATAAGTCCGCCGAAGACGCCGCGATAAGTCTGCCGAAGACGCATTCGGCGCCATCCCAAATTGGTAGGCCGCAGCCGGCGCCGTAGGCCATCGCAGGGGCTTAGCCTCAGAAGTATGAGATAAACGACACCTACAACAACCTCGGCTTCAACAACATCGGCGACCGCAACTTCGGATTAGTGTGAGCCTGTTCGCGCGCTCGCGACGACATCGGCCTCGGCCGGTGGTTCAGCGGGAGCCGTTCGTGCGGAAGGCGGGTGGTGTGGCCTGCTGCAACCCGTTCCACAGATCCTCCCGGGTGATCAAGAGTAGGTCGTTCTCGGCGATGGAGTCACCGAGCGTGGCGTCGCTAAGGTCGAGCTCGTCGAGGCCCAGATTGTCCAGGACGCGGACGTCGCGCACGATCTGAGCCTTCTCCAGGATGTTGCGTACGAATCGGCCGTTGTTGAGATCGTCAATAGCCCTCACGGTGTCCCCGTCCGCATTGACTTTGGTCTCGCTATAGAACCGTGTAAAGGGTTCCAGCAGAACTGTTTCCAATGCGCCGGGCTCTACGATGTTGCTGCCGCGCGCCAGGATTGCGTGTGCGATAGCGATCAGTTTGTCCGGAGGGTAGGAGCTGAATTGGATGGTGGTGGCGAAGCGCCCTTGCAGGCCGGCGTTGGAAGCGATCACCTTTTGGCATCCTCGCGGGTAGCCTGCGGCGATGAACACGGCTTTGTCTCGGTTGTTCTCCATCCAGGGGACGATCGCCGCAACTATGGCCTGACCGATCGGGTCGCCACCGGCGTACCCGCCGTGCAGGAGTTCGCCGAACTCGTCGAAGAACACCGTCTTTCCGATCGCACTGGCAAGGAACTCGCGGGTCTGCGTCTCTACGGATCCGACGAACTGACCCGCCAAGGCTTCCTTGCTGGTTTCCAGGACGTCGCGATGGGGCAAAATCCCCAGCCCACAAAATGTTCTTGCGATGACGCGGGCAACTTCGGTCTTTCCAACCCCGGGGGGACCCATCATCAAGAGATGGTTGGTGACTGCGGTGCTGGTGTGTCCCTTGCGCTCCCGCAGGATCCGGGCGACCGTGGTGGCCTTGAGCGAGCGGACCTGCTGCTTGACTTCGTCGAGGCCGATCATCGCCTTGAGGGTCGCCTCTGCGTCCGCGAGGTCCTTGCGGGCCTCGGAGGCATGTTGGTCGTCTTGGCGTTGCTCCGGGGTGCGCCCCGTCGTCGGGTCCCACGGGTCAACGCGGGTGTCGATGGTGGCGTGGTCGACGACCTTGATCCCGAACGTGGGGTCCGCCAGCGCTGTTCGCGCCAGCTCGAAGTCGGGCCAGCGCATGGCGACGTCTCCCAGTATCTGACGTGCGCTATCGTCGTCTCCTTGCGCGCGGGCGATGAGCGCTTTGTGGAAAGTGGCGTCGCGGGTGATGAGGTCGGGGGCGTAGGTGTTCTCGCAGGCGGCCTCGACCGCAGCTGTAGCCCGTTCCCACATGCCTAGATGCGCGGAGGCCTTGGCTTCCAGGAGCGCGCCACCTCTGCTGAGCAGTGTGTCGTTGAACCACGCCCCGCGGCCCGCGACGGCGGCGAGAACATCTGGCCAGCGCTCGGTCATCTGCATCAGGACGCCGCGGGTGTATTGGACCTTGGGGTCGGTGCCCAGCCCGGCCAACCGTGTGCTGGCCTCGGCGTAGTTGTGGTCGGCCAGCAGGAGCGCGACGTAGGCGAGTTGGGCGGTGGTGGCGTCCTCGATGCGCCAGCGCAGGTATTCGATGTCGAAGGTGACATCGAGATCGACGACGCGGACATCGCAGCCGCAGGTTCCCAGGTCCATGCCGAGGCGGTCGCGTGCGTCGGCCAGTCGGGCAATCGTGCCCGCTGAGCGGTCACCGGCAGCGATGCGACCCAGCCATGCATCAGCCATGCCGGGATCGTCGTCGGTGGCCAGCTTGAAGACCTCTAGAGCACGGCGTGGGTTGCTTTTCAAGGTCTTCATGCCCGCCCGCAGGGCTTCGGTACTGCGCTGACTCATCGGCGTGGGCTCCTGGACGGTGGGAGGAGATGGGTCAAGGTGTGAGCTTCGTTGCGCGGCCGGATGATTCCCAGCGTCATGGGCCGGGGCCGCGCCGGGGTCTGCACGGTGATGTGGTTGGGGCCAACCTGGCGGATGCAGATGTCGGCGTCCTCGGGTAGCGCTTCGTCAGGGCGCATCACCGACACCAACGCATGTCCGCGTTCCCCGCTTTCACGCAGGACCTGCTGAGGTTGCGAACCGTCGGCCACGATCAGCGTCGCCACCTTGGAGCGTTCCTGATTGCGGGCCATGCTGATGCGAATGTTGTCGCAGATCGGCTGCCACCGAGTGGGGCGCACAGTGTGAATCTCCGCGGTCGCCCCAGCCGAGGTGGCCCGCAGCACCAGGGCTTGCACAACGTCGAGATCCGCGGCAATGGCCACGCGTACAAATCTGAGTGGATCCGTCCAATTCAGCAGCAGCGGAACGCCGGACCACTCGGCCATCCCGTGCAGGAAACCTGTCGGCCCGACCTGCACGGGAAGCGGTGCGCTCTGCAGGGGCCGCATCGACAGCGGCACCCTCAACGAGCGATCACCCAGGGGCAGGGTTGCCACCAAGACATCGAAAGCTTGACCGGGCACGGTTTGTAACGTTGAAAGCGGTGGGTGGGTCAGATGCGCCGGGGTGTGCACGCGCACCAGCGCCCCGACCATCAGTTCACCGGTCTGGGCATGACGTGTCATGCGCACCAGCACCACGGCTTTGGTGGCGCGGATGGTCCAGACGTCGTTGAGCACGCGAGTGCTCAAGTCGGCCCCCGACATCCGGTAGGGGGTCACGTAGTCGTCGCCGACACGCAGGTCGGTCCATCGTTCCTGGTAGTCAGCTAGGTCGTGGCCAACCAGCAGGGTGGTGGTGGCAACTCGGATCTGCTCTGCGCTGCAGGTCACCGCGCGGCATCCGGCGCGGGCAGCGGCTTGGCGAACCCGCTCGGTGGCCGCTTCGATGGCTTCTGCCACGCTGTGGCGATAGAGCATGGCGTCGAGGCACGCGGTTGGCCGAAGCCGCAGCACCAGCCAGGTGCGACGTTCACCGACCGCCGCCCGATCGGCAACGGTTTCCTCGTAGCGGCCGGTGAATTGACCGTCGTGGGCGGTGCGGGTGCCGATACTGATGGTGTCGATGGAGTGCAGTTCCAGGCCACCGAACTGTTGCAGCAGCGCCCCGCACACAGTCAGCGGCACTGTGTCGATCGACTCGGCGCCTTCGGAGACCAGCACCGTCGGTGCGTACTGCCGTCCGTGCAGCGCGATCATGGTGATGGCGTACTCGCCGTCCCACATCAGCCCGCCGGGGCCCACACCGGGCAACTCGGCCTCGAACGGGCCTGGAAGTGCACCGCGCGCCTGCCGTACCGTGGCGTTGCGTTGCGCTCGCCGCACTCGCCGTGCGCGGGTGAGCCAGGTCCACCCGGTCGTTCCGCGGTACGTCAGGCCCACCGCGACGAACACCAGCACCGTGATCGGGATCAGCGCCCACCACGGCATCCGGGAGGCCAAGGGCACCACTGCGAGCGTCGCAGCGACTTCGGCGATGATCGCCCGGCGCAGCGGGAACCGAACCTGCCAGCGGGGCAACCGCTCCCCTGGCGTGTGCTGCGGCGCGTTGTCGGCGGAGGCAGCTGGGTCGGTCAGCTCAATCAGAGTCATATCCGCCGCCTCCGAGAGACTTTGGCGATGAAGAACAGCGCCACCAGGATCCCGATCGCGGTGCCCGCGCCGCCGAGGGCGACGATCATCGGCCGATGGTCCGGTGGTGGTGGCGGCGGCGGCGGGTGCAGGGGCCGGCTGAGATGTTCGGTCGGCAGGGCCGGGCCCAACGGCACGTCGTCGTTGAGCGCGGCCACCGGGTCGATGGCCCCGTACCCCATACGGTTGTCCACCACCGCCCCCCCTGCGACGTCCTGTGGGGACGCCGCAGGCGAGTGCGCGGTCGCCTCGATGCGCTGAATCACCTGCGCTGCAGTGAGATTAGGATACTTCGCGCGGACTAGCGCGGCGAGGCCTGTGACGTAGGGCGCGGCGAAGGAGGTGCCGTTGATGGGCCGCAGCACACCGGCGGTTGCGTCGAAGGTCGCGTTGATCACCCCGCCCTTGTCGTCGAGCCCTTCGATGAACACCCCAGGAGCCGCGGCTCCGATCCACGGCCCGGACAGGCTGATCTCACGGTGGTTGGTGTCCACGGCGGGCTGGCCGCTGCCGTCGGTGGCGCTGACCGAGAACACGTATTGGGAGAACCAGGCCGGGGTGGAGATGGTGACGACGCCGTTCCAGTTACGGGGGTCTTTGGCGCTGGTGGCGTCGATGTCGGGGTTCTGCGCGCACCCCGCCCCGCCCAAGTTGCCGCCGGCCGCGACGATGACAATGTCTTTGTCCACCGCCGCGTAGCGCACGGCCGCCCCAAGGGTGGTCTGATCGACGGGCTTGAGGACCGGGATGCAGCTGACGATGGAAATGTTCATCACTCTGGCGCCGGTATTGGCGGCCAGCACGATGGCTTTAGCCAAGGACGCGACTGTTCCGGCGCGCCGGTCAGCTTCGACGTCGGCTGAGGTTGGGTTGGCTGGCACCCATGCTTCTGAGGATTGGCGGATGGAGATGATGTCGGCGTCGGGGACCACGCCGACCAAACCGTCGGTCTGGGTCGGCTGCGCACCCAGGATGCTCGCGACCACGGTTCCGTGAGAGTCGCAGTCCTGCAAGCCGTTTGCCGGTTCATCCACGTAATCGCCGCCTCCGTGGATGTGCGGCAGCCGTGGTGAGACATTGACTCCGGTGTCGACCATCGCGATGGTCTGGCCGGCTCCGCGGCCCGCGGATTGCCATAGGGCGGGAAGGTCCATGAACTTTTGCGCCGCGGTGGGAGCCCCGAGGTCGGTGTCGGGCATCAGGCCCGACGGAATGCATTGATGCTCTTGGCGCAGCGGCTCGCCTGGGCCCAGCGGCAGCGGGTTGGGGACCGCACCGGGGTCGATCACCGGGGGTGATATTGCCCTAGCGACGCCCGCGCTGAGCGGGGTCATGATCACCAACAAGCTGACTGCTGCAGCGCGCACCCCGCGCTGGGTCCACGCACCGGTCATCACAGTGCCGTCCTGGCGAGGAAGTAGACGTTGAGCAGCCACAGGCTGAGCGGGAACACCAGGAACTGCAAGCCGTACTCCAGCCACTCCACCAATTTGCGGAAGGGCGCGGAAAACGGTCGCTGTGGGACGACGGCGGCGATGACCAGCGCCGCCAGTCCCACAGCGATGATGAGCGCACTGATGATCAGGCTAATTGTCGGATTGTGGCTCGACAGCGCATATTTGAGGCCGAGGGCTGCCGTCATCGCCAGGGCCGTTGCCACAACGGTGACCGCTGCGGCGCGGTCTTCTAGGGCGCGCCCTCCGAGGACGAGGATGGCGGCGATGCCCAGCACGAACACGGTGCCCAGAATCCAGCGTCCGTGTCCGGGGGTCACGATCCCGGCAGCGCCGGCGATGAAGAACGGTGACACTGCCGCAACGATGGCCTGCAAATAGCTGTTGGCGGCCTCGGCTGCGCGTTTGAGTTCCGCGACGCTGGGCGTGCCTTCGGTCTCAGCGGCTACCAGCGCTTCGGCGGCGATACCCTCGGCGTCGTCGAAGACCAGCTTGCCGGTGACCGTCGGAAAGCTTGGCATGGGCACCCGTGCGAGCAGGCCCGACAGCGACTCGACTTTTTTGAGCACTACCAGGGCCACCACCATGGTGCCGATCCACAGATAGTGCATCTGTATTCCGATCGCGTGCAGGACGCCCAGCAGGGCGGCACCCAGGCACACCAACGTCAGCCAGGCCAGCACACCTGCCGGGGCCGGCGACAGCGCCCACAATGCGATGGCGGCCACCAGGGTCAGCGCTGCTGCGAGCACGACATGCCAGGAGCCAGCTGGTCCGGGCACGGCGGTGTAGCCCGCGACGGCGATGGCGGCCAACGCTCCTGCCCACAGGCCGTGGGCCATGGCGGCCACGTGCTGGCGCCACCACGCCGCGGCACCGCCGAAAAACAGGACCACCGCCAGCCCCGCGGCTGCCGCCGGGGGAATCACCGGCCAGTAGGCGCCGGCGGTGTGGTTGAGGTGCCAGACCCACAGCAGCAGCCCACAGACGATCGCGGCCGCGGATGCGGCGGTCACTGCGGCGACGTTGAGTGCGGTTTGCGGAGTGACCGATTTGAATCGCTGAGCGTTGAGGTGGGCGATAGCTGAGGAGGCGTTCTCGATGACCTCGGTGAATGACACCTCGGCGTCGTCGACCTCCAGGATCAGCAGACTGCCGTCGGTGATGCCTTGGTCGCGCAGCGACTGGCCCCGGGTCAGGGCAGCGCCGCCCACCCGCTTGAGCGTTACGATGCCTGGGACGATGAGATCGTTGTCATCCGGGCCGCGGACCTCATTACCCGGGATGACCACTTGGGCTAGCACGTCGTTGACCACGGTGGCTACCGCCTCGGTGGCGGGTAGCACCAGATCGGTCTGCCGATCCCCGAACAGCACCGCCACCCGGACTTGCTCACGAATCCGTACCTGGGCCGCCGGCTGAATGCCGGTGCGCTCCGATACCGTGCTCACTGGCGGGGACCCCACCCGTGACTGCTGTTAGCCGCCGGCGGCCATGAACCGGGGTAGCCGCCGCCTTGCGGCGGGCGTGGCTGTCCCTCGGGCGCTCCGGTGATGCGCTGTTGCCGGGCGCCGCGATCGCGGTCGGTGGCGCGGGCGAAACCGTCGGCCAGGGAGGCGGCGGCTTCGATGTAGTGCAGCTGAGTGTCGGGCGCTAACCGGTCGAACTCGATAGGTACCGCGTCACTGAGGTGCGGATCGAAGTCGATCGTGTGCACCGAGCGCACCGTGCGCTCGAAGTCGGCGTGTAATTGCTTGACCTGCGCGCCGGCGTTGACCTTGTTGACGTTGCTGACGATCACGACTGCCTCGCGCACCAGGTGCGGGTAGCCGCTTTCCAGTAGCCAGTTCAACGTGTCGGCCGCGCCTTGGGCGCCGTCGAGGCGCGTGGTGGACGGCACGACGATCGCATCGACCCGGATGTGCTCGAGCACAGCATGGGTGAGGTCGTCGTCGAGCTGGTTGCCGCAGTCCACGATGGCGATGGGGTATTGCACCTGCAGTTTGGACCACGCGGTGATCAGGTCGGCACCGGTCATCGGTGTGCGGCCCCTGTCGCTGCCCAAGACTTCCAGCCCGGAATGGTTGTCCTTCCCGAGATATTCACGAAAGTCGCTGTAATCGCGCAAGTTTCGATCACTGTTAAGCCCACGCCAGGACATGGTGGATGGTTCGTCGATACGGCGGGCCAGGTTGCCGTTGGCCGGGTTGGCGTCGATCGCCACGATCTTCTCGTCGCGGTACCTCGACAAAGCCGCGCCCAGCAGCACGGTGGTGCTGGTCTTGTTGACCCCACCCTTGGACTGCATCACTGCGATGACGTACTTGCCCCGCAAGTTGACCTTGAGCCGGCGGCGCAAGTCGTTCCAGTGTGCTTCCTTGGCCGACAAGCCGAGGTTGATCCGGGTCATCTTGTACAAGCCGTGGCGCCAACCGGTTTCGGGAACCGGCTTGTACGGTGTTGCGACCTGACCCTCGTGAATCTGGGCGCGCATGGCGCCGACCGATGCGAATGGATCGTTTGCAACACGGGCCCCGTAGCGCTCCTCGTCCCCAGCCGGGGGGCGGTACCCGGGCGGGGAGGTAGGCGGGGGAACGGGCTGGCGCGGCATCCCGGTCTGCGGACCGCCGAACAACGCCTCTTGGGAAGGGGGCCGCCCGCCGTACGGCGCCGCCGAGGGCGGCGGGGGCGGGGCGCTGAAGTTCGGTGGCGGCGGGGGCGGAGCGGTGTGGCGTCCACCATCAGGGGCCTGCGCGGCTCTGTCCCACGGCCGCTGAACAGAAGCGCCGTGATAATAGAGCGCCGTGTTCTCCTCGGATGGCGGCGCCGCGCCCGGAGACTTGGCGTTGCGCAAGATCTCCATCTCGCGGCGCATCTGCTCGCGGTCGACGATCTGTGTGTGACCCTCGGAGTCAAGGGGTGCAACGGTTTCCGCAGTGGGCGGGGCCGGGGCGTATGGGGGTGGCTCCGGCTCCGGTGATTGGGAGGGGCTGGCCGCACCGTCGTGTGGGCCGCCGAGCGGGTCGAACGGCGAGACGGTAGCCTCCACATCCTCCTCGGCGCTGTCGCCGCTGCATGCGGGTGGGGGCGGGCTCGACCCCTCGCCAACATACTGACTGTAGAAGTTGTTCTCGCTCTCGCTCATCTGTTCTCCCAAACGACGTGTCGGGACCTAACCGACGCCCCCGAAACTCCCTACCCTAAGCTAACACATCTGATGCAATTAACGCAGTACGTGAACACATCAATTGTGTTTTTATTTGAAGCGGGAGTGTCCCTCCCAGGTGGTGCCCGCGGTGGCCACCAAACCCCGTAGGGCGCTTCCGCCCGCGTCCTGGGTGCCAGGAACGATCTGCGTCCACCACGTACGGTCCTCACCACGGATGGGACCTGTGACGATGCGCCCCTCGGCGGTGTCGGTAACCGCCGCCGACGCCATGGCCACGTGCTCTCCTCGGGAGTCGTGGATGGTCAACGCAAAGCTGACCTCCATCAGCGGCTGATCGGCCGCCAATGTCAAAATACGGCGCTGATCGGCGTTGAGGTCCAGCGCGGCCAGCGCGGCGGCCGGGGTGTGGTCACCGACCGCGATCTTGGCGAAGCTGTCCACCAGGTCGGCAGTGCGCACCGTCACCGGAGACAGCGACGCCGGCTCGAGCGGGTTTCGTCCCCGGTCGCAGAGCACCATGATCCGGTCATACAGTGCGCGCAGGGAGGGCACGGTGGCCACTTCTTCGATCGTGATGTCCTCGGCGACCTCGGGGCCGCTGCGCGAAATCGCGGCGTGGGACTTGCCGCGGCGGGCGATCACCATCCGCATGAACTCGACCCCGGGGCGCTTCACGTCGACAGTGAGCGCGATGTCGGGGCAGGCCAGCGTTTCCAGCCAACGCGCCACTGTCGGATGCACGGTGTCCTCGTCGAGGATGGCGCCTGCCTCACGCAAAACCGCGATACCGGGGTGGCCGGTGGGCCGGCCGCTGGCAGAGACATAGGGCCGCAACAACATCGCTGCGGGCAACTGTTCGATGCCGCACAGCGCCTGCAGCAGCCATACCCCCTCGCGAGTGGTGTCGATCGCGGTGATCGCCCGGGGGCCGGGCACAGGTGGTGGCGGACGCTTGATGAACGACGGTGGTCGGGTCACGGGTGGCCTCTGCTTGGATGGTGGATAGATCTGCTACTCATTCCCTGAGCATTGTTGCTCGGGGGATGGGGTTGTTTCGCTCACAGCCGTCGCCGTTGAGGGCGGCGGCTTGTGTCGTGGTGGGGCAGTTCTCCACCGTCCCGGCCCGGTTGATCAGGATCCGCTTGACCTCTGTGTAGGGGGTGTAGCGGGTGATCTGGGGGTCGGTGGCCCGGTCACGAATGTTGCGGGCCGCGTTGGTTTCCGTGTCGTACACGATCCCCTGCTGCGGGCAGCCCGCAGTCTGACAGTGAACTTTCTTCCCGCGACGCACACCGAGATGTCCGCACGGATGTACTTGTTGTGATGTGTAGGCCGGGTTGACCAGCGTGACCGCAGAACCTCTGCGGCTTGGTACCGACGCCAACGCGTCAGCCAAGAATGTGCGTTGCCAGGACGCGTAGAGGCGGCTGACAGCGGGGCCGAACTTCGACTTACCGCGCATGCCGGTGAGGTCTTCGGCGATGATGTGGTCGGTGGTGTCGACCAGGTCGTGCACCGCTTGGTAGACAACGTCTTTGGTTGCCGCGCGGTCGTGGTCGCGCTGCTGGGAGCGTTTGCGGTGGCCGAGGTTGTGGCGGTCGATGCGGGCGGCTTTAGCCCGCGCCGCGGCTGCGCGCCGGTGATCCCCGGCCATAGCGGCCAGGTGGGCGCGGTCCAGGTGGCGGTCGCGGACACCGCGGATCTTGTTGCGTGCCTTGCCGCGGGCACAGTCACGTTCGGCGCGGGCGGTGATCACCGTGGACTGGCCTTCGCCGAAACGCCGGCCGTCGGTGGTGGTGAACACTTCGGTGACCCCGGCATCGACGGCTTCCACCGGCTTTCGGCGCGGCAG
This sequence comes from Mycobacterium pseudokansasii, assembly GCF_900566075.1. NCBI lineage: Bacteria > Bacillati > Actinomycetota > Actinomycetes > Mycobacteriales > Mycobacteriaceae > Mycobacterium > Mycobacterium pseudokansasii. The sequence continues at coordinate 89,654 of NZ_UPHU01000002.1, forward strand.
CCGTGGGCGCACACTGCTGACCTGGTGGGCGGGATAGGCGGCGGTCACCGACCAGCCGCCCTTGCCGTCAGCAGCGATCTCGATGGTGGAGCGCGGCTCCAGGTGCTCGGGCAGCGTCCCGAGGTTCAACGCCAACCGGTGCCCGCGGGTGGGGGTCATCACCGCCAGCCACAGTTGGCCCTTATGGTCGCGGCGCAGGTCATAGGAGCAGTTGTCGGCCACGATCCGCCCCGACCGTCGTGGTCGCGGTATTTTGCCGCCCAACGCGTCCCGGCAGTGACGCGACAGCCAGGGATCTTCACGCCACCGACCCGCTTTGGCCAGCGTGAGCAGTCGCCGCCGGCCATCTTTGTCCTGCGCGGTGCGGCTGTAGATGTCCGGGCGGACCTCGGTGACGATCACCGCGCGCTGCCAGGCACGGATCTTGTCAACGGTGTCTTCCACGGTGGCCCGCCACAACCGTTGCGGGACCGCATATTTGCGCGGCGACCCTTCAGCCATCAACCGGTCACGGACCTGCCGTTTGGACAGACAGGCTGTTTTCGCGCCACGAAAACGTGACCACACCTCGGCGCGGACCCGGTCCAGCTCGGCGCCCATCGCGGCGAGTATGGCGGTCTTGCCGGCGTTGAGTTCACCGACAACGGGTAGTCGTCGTGCCACGATCGCCGGTGCTGTCACGGCTGCACCGTATCGGCGGGTACCGACAGATTGGAGCGGTCGGCGATGAGCTGTTTCTCATAGCGCCGCAGCCCGTAGAGGCGGCAGGAGAAGACGTGCACGATTGCCAGGAGGTCTTCGACCAGTTCTTGCTGCGGTGACAGCGTTTCCTGGTTGGCGACCACAATCTGGCAGCCGTGCTTGGTGGCCAGCCAGTCGATCAGTTCGAAACCGAAGCGGGCCAACCGATCCCGGTGGGCGACCACGATCGTCGAGACTTCCCCGGCGATCACCTGATCGAGCAGCGCCAGGAACTTGCGGCGACGAAAGCTCATCCCGCCGCCGATCTCGGTGATCCACTGTGTGACCGCCAACCCCCGCGCGGCGCAGAACTCCTCCATCGCCGCGACTTGTGCGGCCAGGTCGTTGCGCTGCCCGGAGGAGGACACCCGGCAATACACCGCGGTACCCCGCGGTGTAGCCCCGAAACCCGGCCGTAGCACCGACCGCACATCGGCTTCGGTGAAGTATCGCTGCCCTGACAGCGTCCGCGAGGGGCTGATCAACCCTTCCCGCTCCCACCGGCGCACCGTTGACGCGGAACGGCCAACCCGCTCCGCGAACTCTGATACCCGCAATAACTTGCTCACTACAATCAACTATACTCAGAAGTAATCAAGAAATGTTCTGCTAGTCACAGCTCTTCTCGCCACTGCGGCCCGGCGCCAGGCTGGTCTCACGCCTTGGCGTGTCCAGCCCTTCGCCGGGCCGCAGGGGTAGCGAGGGTTCTACCCGGCGCAGCTCAGTACTGGTGGGCCGACTGACCGTCGGCGTCGGTCATGCCGTCGTTGGCCTGCGTTAGTACGAGGCCGGCCCGAGCGATGGTTTCCTTGCTCTGGGCGTACTTATGGTTGAGCGATGCGATGACCTGCTGGAAGGCATCCGAGCCGCGGCCACCGAAGTTTTCTGCGTTGGCGTTCACCGTCTGCAGGGAGTGCTGGTGATTCTGCTCGGTCTGAGTGGCGGCCTGGGCGATCTGCTGGGCCACTTCCGCGATCTGGGGGGTCGCGTAATGAATGACTCCTGACATTGCAAAGTCCTTTCGGGTGATCTATGCGTGTGTTGGGCTGGGGTGGCTTAAACGATGAGGTTGCTGATGCCGTTGATCATTGAGGTGTGATGCTCGTCAGCCGTGGACAGGATGGTCGCGTTGTTATACATCTTGTGCGAGTGATCGGCGAAGGCGGCGGAGAACTGCTGGCCCTGGTGCTGCAGCTGTTCGCCGACGTTCTGCATCGCCGTTCCGGCGCCACCTCTCATGGCCGGGGCGAGCGACTCCATCGCGCCGCCGAGGGCGTTCATGATCGAGGCCTGCTGATCGGAGATCTCCTGCAGGCTGCCGGCGTCCCTGCCGATGGCCTCAATATCGCCGTGAATGGGTCCTGACATTGAATCGTCCTTTCAAATAAGGGATGTAGGGAAATTGTGTTGAGCCCAGGTCGGCGGGTTGGCCGCAGCGGGCGTGGAGGTCGAGGTCACGTGGTTCGGTCGCCGCCCCCCTCCCACGGTCGGAAGACCGCTCCCCCACTACCGGTGATCACCGGAACCGTCGTCGGCGCCCGGTACAGTGCCGCCAGCGAGGTAAGTGGCGTGCTCTTGCGTTCCTCTTTGTTCTGCTCGCCGGCGGCGTGCGCTATCGGACCCATCATGGCTCCGCTGCTGCCCATGCCGGCGCCGCTGACTTGAGCGCCGGAAGCCAAACGTGCTTCGTTGACTCGCGACAACGCAGACTCAGGTGTGGAGGACGCCGCGTTAACTGCCGGGGTTGAACCAAAGCTGGCAGGCCCGCGAAGCGCCCCGAGGCCACCGATTCCGCCGCCGCCTCCACCACCGGCACCCACCAGGTTCGCCGCGACCGGCCCACCGGCTGCGGGGGTGGCCGTAAGCCAGTCCGCAGCGGTAGCCGCCGACAGCACATCAGAGGGATTGCCGCCACCCATGCCGCCCTGGAAAAGCGACATCAGCGGTTGCATGCCCTGCTGCGGCAGCTGGGCAAGGCTGCCGAACGGTCCACCCTGGCCCAGCTGCCCGGCCATACTGCTGACCTGGCCAAGGGGCCCCATGAAGGCGGTCATCGCCTGCTCGCCGCCAGCACTGAGCAGGTCAGCGGACTTCTCCTGCGGTGCTGGCATGGAGGGGGTGGCTCCTCCACTGGCGGTCGCCGGCGGGGGAGGAGGCAAGGGGGGAAGGGCCTGCATCGGCATGGATGCCGCGGCGTACTCGTACTTGTTCGACGCCGAGGTAACCCACATCCGACCGTAGTTGGCGCGGTTGGCCATAATCGCAGGTGTAAGCATGCCCAGGAAATTGTGGGCCTGCAGCGAGCCGTGCTCGACCTGGTTCTCCCCGATTTCACCCGGCGTGGGGGTGGCTGCCTTAAGGGACTCGAACGCCAGGGCCACCTGGTGAATGACCGCCGCCTGTGCTTCGATCTGACCGGCCGCAGCGGCCTGCCACAGCATCAATGGCACCTTCGCCAGCACTGCCAGTTCCCCGGTCGGGTCCGGCCACGACATCGCCAGCGCAGCGTTGATCGCTTCCTGACCGCCCAGGTTCGCGATCAGCCCGGCGGCCACGCTGACCAAATTCTCAGCGGCGGCCACGAAAGTGGACGCGCCAGGCCCGAACCAAAAGCCCGCGCTGTTCACCTCTGGTGGATCTGCACCCCATTCGCCCGCCATCGTATGGCCTCAATCCCCGATCATCCAGCGGTCCGTTAAACAATTCCGCCGATGGCGGCGTAGTTCACCGCATCTGCCAGGTCGACGATGCCCGCCGAGGTTCCCACCGCAACGCCATGCGCGGCATGGAACGCCGCACCGGCCTCAATGACCGCAGAGGCCTGGGTGGCCAACTCCACAATCTTGGCGGCGTTGGCCGCGCTGATCTCCTCCAGCCCCGGGGGCACCACGGCCGACGACGCTGCCGCCTGGCCGCCGTGTGCAGCGGCTTCACCGGACAGCGCGGCCGCAGCACCCGAGGCCCCGGTCACTGCCTCGGGCTCGATCATGATGAATGGCTCCATAGGAAACTCCTCACTAGCTAGAGATTGAAATGCACTGCTTGCCCAACAGTCTAACCACAAAGAAGCAGATAACAGAACACGTAAACGTCGTATTGTTCACTAATCATGCAGCGCCATTGACCTGTCGGCCTCGTCGCCTGCCGCGGAGCGCAACGCTTTGAGCGAATGAGTCTTGTCACATTCCTCGGCGAGCCCCAGGTCGATGGTGTAGCGGACGTGGCCTTCGCGGTGATGGGCGGCGCGTTCTTCGCTGACCCGGATCGCGATCTCGTCGACAGCGGCTTCGATCTGTTCCCGCGGGCTGCGGTCGTCGTCATCGACCTCGATCGGCAACTGCGCACCGATGATTTCCACCAGATCGGCGCGGGTGAACGCCGCCTTATCGATGCTCGCCGCAATCTCAGCGATACGCTGCCGATCGAGCACCGCCGGGGCTGCCCGGCGCTGCTTACGCGCGGCCCGATTGGCGTCAAAATCAAAGCGGAACCCGCGCGGGTCCTCTCTCCACTGCTGACGTAACTGCGCCCACGACAAGCCTTCGGGCTGGGCTGGCCGGGTCGCTTTTTGCGCGGCCGCCAGCTGCGCTGGGGTCGGTTGCCCATCGATGAGAGTGAGGTGGTCATCAGCCCATTCCTGCAACTGGGTGCTACGTCGGGAGTGCGCTTTGACCACCTCGGGATCGATGCCGACGAGCTCGGCCATCCCGGTGTGCGGGTTGATCGGTTCCCACTCCGCGCCGATCGACTGGGTCAGCGCTCGGCGCATGGTGGCCTGATAGATGACCCCGCCGGCCTTGGCCTCATGCCACAACGAGTGGGTGTCCACGGCGGCGAGTTTGCCGTCCGCGCGGGCCTGCTTGTTGGGCACGATGACGTGGGTATTCAGGTGCGGATCACCCGCACGCGACGTTTCGTGCTGGTAGGCCGCCGCGACCAAACCCGGTAGTCGTTGGAGGTCTTTTTTACCGGTGACGTTGTTGTGCACGCGGGTGTACCCGGCGTGCTGATGAACGTATTCGAGGGCTTCTTTCACCCCAAGGTTGTGAGCGTCAAGGACGGCTTTTCCCACCAGGTCACTGCCGTATGCCCGCAACAAGCTCACACTCTTGGGCGCGCAAAACGTCGCGTCGATGCCGTGGTTGTCCTTCGGCCCGAACGCCTGTCCGCGCGCCCCGTTGGGCGCGATTCCCTCGTCGAGCCAGCGCGCCACGGTGTCCAAATCGGCCAGCCCACTCGCGCGCTGCTCATCGGTCAAACCGACCAGTTCGGCGGCAGTGTCAGCGTCCCCAACGACTATCCACAGCGGGGCTCGGGTGTCATGTTCGGAGTAGCCATTGGCCGCTGCCGCGTCCTTGGCCGCCTGGCCGGCCCGGCGGGCGGTGTGGTTGTAGTAGTTGATCGACCTCAGCGGCGAGCACGTCAACATCTGCGACCACCGCCACCCGCACCGTCCCGAGGCCGATCGGCCCGCCGTTGTGGCGCACGAAGTGCGCCACAACCAGGCTTGTACAAAATGTGCAAGAATACCCAATACCTCTGTACCGCAGGTGCTGCCGACACTATTTAGTCCAGCGCGGGCGGTAGGGCGACCTGGATCAGCTGGCCGCCGGCCTTGCGGAGGTAGAGCTCACCGCGTCCGGGTATCCGGGCGGCGGGGCGGACCTGGTCGATGATGTATTCCTTCTTGTCGCCGTCGAGCACCAGCACCGAGGTACCTCCGCGCTGCATTGCCTGGATCAGCTTGTTCGACCCGCCGCGGGAGTACCAGCCTTCGCTGGTCACCGAGGCGATGACGTGCAGATCCAGGTTGCGAGCCGACTCCACTGCCGGCAGCAGCGGGTGCAATACCGTGGTGGAGGGTCCATTGGGGCTCAGCATCGTCAGGTCGTCGATGAGGATGAACCACTTGGGGCGCACGGGCTTCCAGTCTCGAAGCTGACGTGGATCCAGGTTCGCTGGGGGTCGACGCCGCTCCAACAAGGCCCCGATTTGGGCGGCGGCTTCACCGATTTTGGCGTGATCGGTCTCCCATACCGTGCGGTACTCGTCAGCCAGGGCGTCGCCGATCGAGAAATCGGGATCGAACATCATCACCTGGACCTCGTCTGGGCGGTAGGTCTGCATGATCGCTGCGCACACCGTGCGCAGGAACACGGTGCGCCCGGCTTTGGTGGTGCCGGTGCAAAACGCGTGCGGATAGAGGTTGAGATCCAGCCAGGCTGTAGACATGTCGCGCTCGCCGATGCCGATCGGCAGTGCGTGCCGTGGCGCGGTGTCGGGCAGTGGTTCCAGGTCGGTGAAGGCGACTTCGCCGGGCAGTTGCTGCAGCTGCGGTGCTGGACCGAAGCCCCGTTTGGCCCATTCTTCGGCCACCAAGGACGCCGTTGCCTCGGTGGCCGCTACCTCACCACCGACGTGAGCGACCTGGGCCACGAAGGGCACGGCGACCAGCATGTGCTTACCGGGCTTGACCACCCCTCGCCCCTTTTGGTCTTCGGGGACGGTCTTAGCTGTGGGGCGGTCCATCAGGGAGTTGGTGGAGTCGGCCAGGCGCAGTTCTACTTTGGAACTCAACTTCGGTTCGGCCTTCATTCCCAGCCAGGCGTCGTTGCTGAAGATCACATGCACGCCGAAGTTCAGGGCACCGTCGGCTAAAGCGGTGATCCGGTCGTGGATCAGCGGCAGTTCGTTCCTGATCGCGGTGATGTTGTCCACGACCAGAAACACGTCACCGTGGCCATCTTCGGGCACCGGTCGCCGGTTCGGACCGAACTTGTTCGCCCGGAAGCGCGACAGGTCCAGCCCCGTCGGCTGCCCGCTGGAGAAGCCCGGGTCCACCCACCGCGTCCAGTCGCGTTTGCGGTTGCGCAGGATCCGCTCGACCTCGGCGACCACCCGCTGGACCTTCTCTTCGTCGCCGGTGCCCGCGATGCCGCACACATGCGGCAGCCCGGCCACACTTTGCAGTTTCAGGCCACCAAAGTCGATGCCGTAGAACTGCACCCGCTGCGGAGAGTTCGTCATCGCCAAGGACATCATCAAGGTGCGCAGCGCGGTTGTCTTACCGGCCTGCGGGGCGCCGGCCACACCTGCGCTGCTGTCAACGAGCGAGAGCGCCACCACGTCTTGGGAGTGCTCGAAGGGATCGTCTTCTCGCCCATAGGCTGCAACCAGGCCTGAGTCTTCGGTGAACTCGTCCCAGGGACGATTCCAGTACTCCCCCAAGATCACATCGAGGGTCAACGTGGTGGTGTCATCGAGCGCAGGCCGCCACATGCGGTGGCCGCGCGGCATCGTCCGGGCCGCCTCGCGCAGCCGATCGACCATCAACTCGGCCACGGTGGGGGCATCAGCTTCCGGAGAGCTGTCTAGCGCGTCCTCTAGCTCCACGTCGCTCTCACCGACCACGATGTCGGGCAGCGGGACCAGTGCCGTGCTGAACTTGGTGACCGAAAGGTAGTGGCCTTCGCTGCGATCGCGTTCTGTGGCATTCATCTTCGGTGCAATGAATTGGCCGCTGGCATAAAAGCTGCGGTAGCGGGTGTGCTCGCCATCGACGACGAGGAACGCTGACCCCTGCGGGGCGTTCTTCAATTCCTCCCACGCTCGAGGGGAGCCGATCGCCGCACGGGATTCGCCGGCATCCTTGACCTTCAGGCCGATCGCGAACGTCTGTTGGGCGATCATGCCGGCCATCTTGCCCACCTCCATGCGCTGGCTGGCGTTAAGGATGTGAATCCACAGCGACCGACCCAGGCGGGCGACCTCGTCCATCACCTTGGCCATTTCCGGCACCAAGTCCAGCATCTGGGAAAACTCGTCGAGGACCAGTAGCAGGGCGGGAAGCGGTTCGAGATCAGTGCGCCCTGATGCCCGGGCCTTTTCATAGAGCCGCACGCTGGCGAACCCGGTGGTGTTGAGCAGCTCTTGGCGGCGCTTCAACTCACCGCGCAGCACCAGCTTGAAACGGTCGAGCTTGTGCTGTGATTTCGACAAGTTCGAAATGATGCCGTCGCAGTGCGGCAAATCCTCCAGGGGTCCGAACGCCGACTCTCCCTTGAAGTCTCCCAGCAGGATACGCAGTTGCTGCGGGGAATGCGTCGCGCATAGGGCAAGCACGGTGGAGATCAGGTGCTCGGATTTACCCGAGCCGGTCTGTCCGACCATTGACCCGTGCGGCCCGAAGCCGCCCTCGGCGCCTTCCTTGACGTCCAAGTAGACCAGGCGGCCAGTAAGGGCCTTGCCGATGGGTACCCGCAGCCGGTTGGCCGGTGACAGGTTGTTCCAATTCAACCGCGGATCCCAAACGCGCAGATCGTAAATACCTAGCGCATCGGTGAAGTCCTGTCCGGCGCGGGCCTCCTCCGCCGTCTTCGCCAGCAGTGATTCTGCCTCGTCGGTGGGCGTGAACGCCGCCAGCGCCCGTGCCAGCGCCTCGGCCTCATAAATCGGCATGATGTCGGGTTCGGCGGCGAACCGCAGACCCATGGGCATCGACCGGGTGACTGCAACCATTAGCAAACCTCCTGACCAGCGGCCTTGAGTAGATTGATGGTGCCGTTCTCATCGGTGGCCATAAAAAATGCTGTGGCGCCGTTGGCCAGCACGCTGTGTTCATTGCCGGTGGCTTCCAAGACCGAAACCCCCAGTCGCCCTTGCGCACCGAGTATTGGTGAGCAGTCGGCCTCGGGAAGATCGACAACCGTGACCAAGAAGCTTTCGGGGAGCGGACTGCCTTCCTGTCGGGTTTGGAAGGGGCCGCGTTGGGCCAACGCATCGCCGTAACGCTCCATAAAGGAAGGCACGTCGGGGAAGATGAGCCGTACCGGTCCGCAGGCGTCGACCAACTCGTCATCGCCGTTGTGCGGCAACCACTTCGCCCAATCCCACGACGCCTCATCATCGCTGATAATGGCGATTTTGACGTCATCGGGGCCGTGGAACACGCAGATTTGACAGATCAACGACCGCAACAGTCCTTGGACCGTCGAGCGCATCTGAGGCTCGCCGAAAAACGCCCACCCCATCTGATCGAAGAGGTGAAGCGGCCGGGGCACGTCGTGCACCACGTTCTGCGCGATGAGCAGATCCCGCACGGCGACTGTGGTCACCGTCTCGCGGAACTCTGGTGGCGGAACCTTTGTCGGCGGTTGGAGTTTCGTCTTGAGTCGGGTCACGCCTAACCCGAGCCGGGCATGCCCGAAATTGCGCTCACTGGGGGTGCGCTCCCACATGCGACCGGTGCCGACGAGCGTCGCCAGGGAGCCGTTGGTGGGATCGGGATGGTGATAGCAAATCTCGCGCGCCTGCGCACGGCCGGCGGCGTGGATCTTGGCGCGCTGCTCGTCGAGGGTCCGCAAATGGTCGGCGCGGTCCTGATTGATGGCGCTGCCGTGGGCCTTCTTCCCGGTGCCCCCCATCCGGTTTCGCAGAATCCCCAGCATGGAGATCAGCATTACCGGGAACAGGAAGAAGGAGCCGCCCGAGAGCTGCCGGGCACCCGAGAGATACAGCATCACCATCAATGCCACCGCCGCGGCGACGAAGATCAGCACCCACACCCACATCGGCGGCGTACTCGGCGCCGGCCTGCTGATCTCGCACGGATCGGGAAGCTCCACCGCCGACTCTGGAACATCTGGTTTGCCAACCTGTTGGCGGATGAATCCGATACGGCTCACTGGCCCGGTCCCTTCGTTGGTACCTGCAAGGCGGCGACATTCGTATCTGGCATCAAGCTGTCATGCTGGGCCATCGCCGCAGGCTTGGACAACGCTGGCCCCGCCGGAAGCCACTTGATCACCGACCACGGCGCCGGGGTGGGCAGGTCAGCCTTCAATCCCAGTGCCTGCCGGCTTTGGTCCTCACCGCCACCGCCGGTACTCGGCACACCAAAGCGCACACCGTTGTTGCCGATGAACCACAAGCTCTCGCCACGCACCGAATCCGGCTGCACACCAGTCACCTGAACAAAGTTGGCCGAGCCCGGGCTGACATAGACCTGGTTGGCGGTGTTGACACCGGCACTCACGAAGGGCACCACGCGACGCTCATCGCCCACCGGGATCGGCAATCGCCGCCCCGAAATAGTGCTGACCTGAGCCTGCGGCTCGCCGTTAGTCTTGCGCCACATCACACACGTCACCGGCTCGACAGCCTTGTCCAACAACTGCACCAGGCCCCTCGGGTAGACCGAGATATCAAACCCAACCGCCTGGGGCATCCCCGTCAAGGCTGCTGACTTGGCCTGAATGACCTGAGCCCCTGGCACCACCGCGGCATTGATGATCATGGTGGCCACCGTCTGCGGGACGCGCTGCACCCCAGCCGGCAGCGCCACGAAGAACTGCGGATCACCTGTCACATCGGAGACACGCATCACGCTGCCCGACACCACAGGAAGGTCGGCGGTGCTGTAGCTGACCGGTCCGCCCGGCGTCGGTATCGCCGGCACCCGCACGGGCGCCGTCGGCGTCAACGCCTCGTACAAAGCCCGCGACATCGCCGCCGGATGCAAATTCCCAACCGGCAACCCCAACGCCAGTGTCACCGGCTTATCGGCGAGGTCGATTTCTGAGCGATGCCCATCCGTCACCAGGAACGTCGCGCCGGCGTACGTCATCAAACCCACCTGCGGGGAATCGATCCTGTGCGCCCAGTCGCCGAGATCGGCCAAACCGTCGATCACCGTCACCTTCGGCACCACCTGAGAACCTTGCGAACCCAGCCAGTCACACAACGCCCACCCAGTGTCCCCCGGGGTGCGCACCGTCAGATCATCCGGCGCGCCTTGAATCCCGAGAATCGGCCCCACCGGTGCCTTAAGGATTTCACTCATCGGCACCAGCGTCGGATCGTTGGGCTGACCGGTGATCAGCCGCGCTGACGCCTTGTTCAGCACCGGGTGCATCACTCCACCCACCTCGACATACATACCGCCGCCGCCGCGCGCCTCCACGAACTCCGACTTCCCGATCTGCCCGATCGGCTTGATGAACGCCACGATCGCGCACACCCCCACGATGGCCACCGAAGCCACAAACCCCACCAGCAGCGACGCCGCCGAGTTCTTCGACGGATCGTGCACCAGCCGCACGTTGCGCCGGCCGATCCCCACCGAAATGCGATGCCGAAGGAAACGCCACGCTGAAACCTGTTCCAGTGAAGCGTAATTCAATCCGCCACGTCGTGCCATCTCCCTGTCCCCTTCGAACGCTGTCTACGCCGCGCGTCTGATTTCAAATCCCCCGGAGGGCCACTTACCGATCCGCACGCTCTGTCCCCGGCTCGGAGACTCGATCGTCTGGTGATCGTTCATCACCAGCTGCACATGTTGGTACTCGCCGTTTTGCTTGTTGCACAACAAAATATCGCCAGGCCTGGCATCTTCTGGACGCACGCGCACACCCCAACCGGTCATCTCGTACGTGGTGCGCGGAATGGCGATCCCCGCCTGCTTGTACGCGTACTGCACCAGACCAGAACAGTCCAAACCCACGTTCGGTTTGGTGCCACCCCAGACATACGGAACGCCCAGCTGCGTCAACGCAGCTTTAACGATGCGGTCACCCTGCGGGCCACCGCTCCCACCGAAATCAGCGTTGGTACCGGCACCCGCTTGCGCGCCGACCGCCTGCTGAGCCCGTCCCGACCCGCCCCCGCCAAGCAGGTTGCCGAGCATGCCCAAGGGAGCCAACGGCATTGCGCTCATCGGTATCTGCGGCATCATCGGCATTTGGGGCATCATCGGTGCAGCCCCGCCCGCAGGGTGACCGATGCTCTGATAGCCCGCTGCGGTCGCGTCGGCGGCCGCGGCGTGCGTTGCGGCCTCACTGCTGCCCTGATCGAGAGTGGACTTGGTGTCTTGGAGGTGACGTTTGATCGCCGAGACCAAGGCTTGCTGGCCGGCCGGAGTGTTGACCGCCAACCCTTTTGACTGCACATCAGCCACTGCTGCGGCGATCACCGCATCCATCCGCCCGCGGGAAGCGCCGGCCGAGGCCAGCGCCGCGTGCAGGCCACCAAGGCCTGCTTCGTCGTGATCAGCAAGTGCCTCAACGCTTCTGAACACCGTCGCGGACTCATCGGTGAACCCCTCAGCTGCCTGACCTGAGCCGTCACCGGTCTGATCCGGCACCGGGCCCAGGCTTGGAGGTGGCGCCAACGCCAACCCAACGCCGGTGCCAAAACTCTCCCGAGCCATACCCATCGCGGCACCGGCAGCACGCACGAACCCATCAACACTCATCGCTGCCAACCCCCCATCGACGGCTTTGGTACCAGCATCAGTAACCACCCGGAGCATGGTGAGGATTGAACTGACCCACTTCCGACAAGTTCGATCCGTCACGCTGTACGTGATAGCGGCGCATCAAATAGTTCATCGCTGCGGTGATGTTGGCGACCGGGTCATAAATGTTGCGTGAGGTGCCCGGCTGGTGGTTCGAGGCGAACGTCGCGGGAATCGTTTGCAACCCGCCACGCGAGGACCCTGCCGGTGCGCCGTCGACCATCCGGGCGCCGTGGGCGTTGGGGTCGCTCAAATTCACCGCGTCGGGGTGGTACCCGGATTCCCGCGCCAGCCCCGTCATCAACCCACGGGTCCAGTTGGCGCGCGCGACGGGATCGGTGATGCCCATTGTGTCGAGGGCTTTGCCAAGGTACTGGCGGTAAGCGTCTGGGCCGCCAGGGAAGCCCTGCTTGGCCAGGTTCACCTCCTCGACCGGGATTGCGCCAGCGTCAGTGCGGTTCTCCACGCCTTCACCGCTGGGAGCGCTACCCTCGGAGCCCGCCACCGCCATCGACCCGGTACTGGGTGAGACTTGTTGACCAAGAAGGCTCGTCAGACCACCCAGTGGAGACAGTATTGCGCCCATGGGCATCCCGCCGCCGCTCATCGGGATCTGCGGCATCATCGGCATTTGGGGCATCATCGGTGCAGCCCCGCCCGCAGGGTGACCGATGCTCTGATAGCCCGCTGCGGTCGCGTCGGCGGCCGCGGCGTGCGTTGCGGCCTCACTGCTGCCCTGATCGAGAGTGGACTTGGTGTCTTGGAGGTGACGTTTGATCGCCGAGACCAAGGCTTGCTGGCCGGCCGGAGTGTTGACCGCCAACCCTTTTGACTGCACATCAGCCACTGCCGCGGCGATCACCGCATCCATCCGCCCGCGGGAAGCGCCGGCCGAGGCCAGCGCCGCGTGCAGGCCACCAAGGCCTGCTTCGTCGTGATCAGCAAGTGCCTCAACGCTTCTGAACACCGTCGCGGACTCATCGGTGAACCCCTCAGCTGCCTGACCTGAGCCGTCACCGGTCTGATCCGGCACCGGGCCCAGGCTTGGAGGTGGCGCCAACGCCAACCCAACGCCGGTGCCAAAACTCTCCCGAGCCATACCCATCGCGGCACCGGCAGCACGCACGAACCCATCAACACTCATCGCTGCCAACCACACGCTCGAAAGGCGACGGGCGACAACCGATCCCGACGGCCATCGCGATCATCCCAGGCCATCGCCGACCTGTCCGCCACCGATATCACCCCTGGTCCTCGCTGACGACCTAAGATGACGACGGCCCGCGCGGCGGGACCGGCGGGACCGCCGGAGCGGGCTGAGCCGGCTTGACGGCCTGAGCACTGGGATCCATCCAGCCCAGGAAGTCTGGGCTCGACCCCACGCTCGTCAACGGCTGAACCTGCCCGGAAACCAACACCTTGCCATTGCCCAGAGCCATCACCAGATGGTCCTGCCACACACCCACATCGCCGGCCTGCAACTTGGTGGGTGGAATCGGATTGACGACCGGGGTCCCCGGCGGGGGCACGTTCACACCAGCCTGGTGCCAAGCATCAGCTACCGGCGCACCGCCCAGGGCGGCTTTGACGGCAGTAGCGCCCTGCACCGTACGTGCTTCGGCGGATCCACCGTCAGGCAACGCGACGTGCGTGGTCGCGGGCGGCGCGGAAGCGGCCGGATCAGTGGGGGTGTGATCCGCAGCAGGACTGGTCTGTGCACCCTCGGCGCCGGACTTGGGCTGGTCACCGCCCGAACCGGACTCGTCGCGGAACTTAGAGCCCGACGCGTCGGGCTTAGGCTGGTTACCGGAGTCCTGATCGTCACGGAACCCTGCGTCACGCCCGCCGCCCAGGCCGCTCAATGCGCTGAGCGGATCGCCCGCGCCCATGCCCGGCATTCCCCCGCCGAACGACGGCATCGACGGTATCTGCGGCATCCCCATACCGGCGGGCATCATGCCCGCCCCCGGCATCATGCCCTGACCAAGCGGAGAGGCGCCCGCCGCAGGTGGAGCTGCCGCAGCTGGCGCGGTGCCCTGGTCCTCAGGACTGCCGCCGCCGCTAGGGTTGCCGCCGTGACCGCTGTTCCCGGCGGGCTCAGCACCGACCTTTCCGCTGTCATCGCCACCGATCCCGCCGTACTTCTTGGTCAACTCGCGTGTATGCCGAGCTTTGGCCTCCGCATCGGCGATCTGCTGATCGAGCACCTTCTTGGCGGCAGTCAGCTTTTCCCTCAAGAAGTCCCGAAGCTCCTGCTGACCTGCTGGCGTATTGAGCCTCGGCCCGAGCTCGGTGATCTTGTCGTTGACGTCCTTGGCGATGTTGTCGAGCTGCTGCTGACCTGCTGTTCCCGCGGCGTGAATCGCCTCGATCGTCGCCGCCGCGCTCTGGTCCAATTCATGCAGCTGCGTGATCACATCGGCGAACGTGCTGGCATCGGCGTTGAGATGGTTTGCGGCTTCCCCCGATCCGGGGACCGGTCCCTGGGGCGGTGGCGGCAGTGGCCCCGGCGCAGCGGGCGGCAGCGGGAGCAGCGGAGTTTCTTCCCGATGGGGCGCCGGCGGATGAGGCGGGGGCGCGTGGGGCGCGTCGCCGTGCGTGGGCGTGCTGCCGCCAATGATGCCGCCGATCACCGGGGCCAGCGGACCCAAGATGGGTCCGGCGATGGCGCCGCCCAACACCGATCCGATCACGGTGCCGATCGGATTCCAGTCGTCAGTAGACATTGTGGTGGCGTCCCTTCTAGAAATTCAGCTTGAGTTCGGCGGCTGCTACGTCTTTGGGATCCGGATAGTGGCCATCACCATTGGGCTGATTGGACAAGTACCGGTCATGTGCCACGTCGGCCACGGCCACTACCCGGTCACCCAAGGTGTAGGAATCCCAGCGCCGGACCGCATCCGAGAGCAGGCGCACTCCCACGACACACCCGTTGTCACCTACCTCCACGGCCACAGTGCGCTTCGCCGATACCGCCGAGGCGACCACGCGAACATCCCGGACCGCCGCTTCATCCTCCTCAGCAAGGTCTTCCACCGCTGCCCCTTCCGGACGCCAAATAAACCAATACCACTCAGTCTACACATAGATAAGCAATCGTGAACAGTGATCATGCAGGATGGCGGCTCACTCTCGTTATCTCGCGGTCTCAAACTGCGCCGGCGGCCAGCCACGATTCAGGAGAACTCCGGTCCAATAGTGCCGACTAGCGCTCGCGCTCACTTGCCATTCGCCAGCGTTGGATACGCTCCCATGTGGTTCTCCCGCCAGTCGATCGCCTCGCCGCCGGGCGGCCAACCCCATCTCATGCGAGAGCTCAATGCCATCCAGCACTTCTAACAGGTGGTGAGCACGCAAACTGTTGCTGCACTGGCCAAGTCGCCCCAGCGACTGCCGCGACTTGGCCAGTGCGGCGAGCGAACCGCCCGGACCAACGGCGTATCAGAGCCATCTGCTGGGTTCTCACTCATGCTGTCCGCCGGGGAAACTGCTGGATCTGTTGCTCAATTGCGCTGACCATCGCCGCCACCACCGACCCGAAACCGGCCTGCACACCGCAATAAGCGATTTCTGCCAGCGGCGGAACGGAACCGCCCCTCCATAACTGGACAAGCTCGACCACCCGACCCACATGGTAGAAGTGGCCGTACCACACGACGCTCTGGTGATACAGCTCCGAACCATCGCAATCCCGTGGCGCGCGCGAATCCGGCGACAGAAGATCACTGCCGTAACGTCGATAAGCCAACTCGTCATACAACTTCCACGACACCTCATCGGCGGTTCCGCGCTGCACCGAGGCCAAAATATTGCCCTCATCGGCGGTCGCCAATGGCTCGCCAGTTGGATCCGGTTGAGCCGCTGCCTGGATAACCGCGGCCGTCAACTGGGCAGCCGCATAGGCCGAAAGATGGCCATCTTTGGCATCAATAGCCGAAACGCGTTGCGCGAGAACGGGATCAAGAGCCGCAAGCCGGTGCTGATGCGCGCCATCCAGAGATGGCGCCGCGGGAACCAAATACAGAGCATCGATATGCTGGAATCCGGCAAAGTCCGCCACCCCGGCAGGCCTATCCGGCCGCAACTCCGTGGTCACCATCGCCGAAATCGACGCCCCGACAACTCTTTTCTGCAAGTGCTCGAAGTGATCCACCAGAATCTTCGACGGCTTCTGACAGCCCATCCACCCGTGCGCCCAGCCGAACGGCAACGCCGGATCAACCACCGCCAACCGCGCAGTGGCCGGCAGGAACACCGTCGCCGGTAGATAACTGCCACCCCCGAGGCTGCTGGCCACCAACACCTGCGAACCCACCGGAGTCTTGACCACGCTCACCGCCCACGCAATCGGCGCCGGCCAACGCTCACATCCCCGCACCAGCCCACCCAACACCCGCTGCGCCAATAACAGGTCTGGATTAACTTCCTCCCCGAGCGCCGCCACACCAGGAGCGGACACACTCGACCCAGCACCACCGGCCACTAGCGGTCCCGGCGCGGGGCCGCCACCGGTCGAACCGGACGACGGGCCGGCGGCCGTCGGTGCCGTTGACGCACTACCTGCACCAGCAGCGCTAGCCGCACCTGCTCCCGGTGCACTGTAGGGAGCCAACGGCGCCGCACCGCCCATCGCGGGCGGCGGCATCATCTGCGTACCGCCACCGCTCGACGATCCCGATGAACTCCCAAGGCCAGCATCGCCCCCTGGCCCCGACAGCGGGACGCCGGCCAGGCCACTCCCGAACGCTGGAGCACCCCCGACCTGCTGAGTGGGCAGCCCCTGCTGCGTCACCGACTGCTGAGACACCGGAGAACCCAAGTTCGACAGGGCATTCCCACCCCCGGTAGCACTCATGCCCGACGCCAACCCCGACTGAAAACTCGATCCCACATTCGACATCGGAGACGCCGCAGCCGATGAAGCCGGCATAGAAGGTGCCGAGGGCATCGACGACGCGGGGGAAGTCGGCATCAACGACCCCATACCCGACGGTGGCTTGAAAGCCGAGCCCAGCCCCGACACGCTCGAACCGCCGCCACCGCTCCCGCCACTCTGGCCACCACCAGCCGCACCGCTCATCGCCTGCGGCAACTGGCCGAGCATCGGGGGCGCGCCCTCGGTGCCCGGTCGATAGGTCCGGGTGGCATCCCCTGCAGGCGACGAGGCTGCTGCCGGTGGCTCGGCACCCGGAGCGCCCGTCGGGTCTTTGGGCGTTCTCGAAGCCTCCGGCGGCGTTCCATCCGCGGGGTTGCCCACCGACGCTGGATCAGCACCGTCCTCCGGGGTGCGCGATGCCTCCCCATTTTTCGGCGTCCGCTTAGCTTCGGGTTCTTTGCCGTCCTTGCCGTCTTTGGCGCCGTCTTTTGTTTCTGGCGTTCTGGGCACGTCTAGTGGGATCGTGAAATTTGCCGCATGGATGGCGCTTGTCGCTTTACCGGTGGCTTCTGATGTGGAGGTTTCAGCGAGTCCGTTGTAGCGCGTCCAAACATCCATTGCGGCAACAGGATCGCGGTTGCGGACCGCTTCGTTGAACTCTTCTTCCCCGGCTTCGGCGAGGTTGTCGATTCGCCCCTGTAATCCCTTGATATGGCCGAGCGCTTGTGCGGCTGCGGTGGCCGCCGCAGTGTGCTTGTCCTGGTGGTTACTCCAGGTCTGGACGGTCGCGTCGTGAGAAGCCAGCAGCGCATCGCCCGCTTCACCGGTCAAAGCCGCGGCGAAGCGCGGCCGATAGTGGTCGTACGACGTATCGACAGCCTCGCCCAGGGCTTGAGCGACGTCTTGGTGGAACTGTTGAATACTCTCGAACGATTCACGCAGGTGCTCAGAGGGTCGCCACGCCCGCTTCAACGCCTGTCCGAATTCACCGCTCCCCAGCTCTGAGCCGGCCTCTTTCGCCACCGCCCCGGCTTCCGCCATGGCGCTGACACCGCTGGTGTAGAGCTGGTGGGCAATATAAGTACCTGCCTGCGCTGCCGCAGAAGCTCCTTCGCCCGCTCCCCCTGCTACAGACGCCACGGATCAGCTCCCGTACGCCTTGCACAAATCCCACGCGTGCTGGTCTACAGCATTTGCCGCCTCTGCTGTCCACGTCTTGCTCGGCTCGATCGCCCCGACCCGGGGCTGATCGCTAAAGTTGGAAATCTGATCGCGAGCCATCTTCAGACTCTGAGCCACCGCGTCACGAATAGCGGTGTCAGCGTTAGGATTAGCGTATAAAGCTTCGGAAATATAATTGTAGCTCGGAAGGATGTCCCCGGTGCTCCTCTGCGGTGATGGCATGGCTCGGTAACCAGCAGCAAAGCGCGTGCATAGGTCGATGGTGGAGGCTTTGACCTGCTCGGCGGTCGGTGCCGGCGGGGCCGCGGCAGGTGGCGGTGGTGCTGCGGTGGTACCCGTCGCCATGTGGTTGCCGATCAGACCACCGATAACGCCTGCGGTGAGCACGGCTACCACCGCAACTCCGATGACCGCCGCGATGTTGCCGCCCTTGCGCTTCCGCGGTGCGGGCGCGGGGTAGAACTGCGGCATCGGTGGGGTCGGCGGTGCGGGCGGCATGGCGCCACGGCCTGGGTAGGTCGCCACGGGAGGCGGGTAGGTGTGCTGGTCGGTCATGGTCTTAGACCTCGATTCCGCTGATTCGTGCGGCGTTGGTTTCGTCGCTGCCGGTCATGATCGCCGCAGTGCCACCGTTGGCAGTGGCCACTCCGTTGACGTCGGTGGCTCTCATGGCGGTTAGGGCTTCGTGAGCCGCGGGCCAGTCGGCGACTGCCGCACTCAACGTCACCGACAGCGGATCAGTGCCGGGGGTGCAGATCGGGTGCACTGTGGGCTGCGTGGGGGCAGCAGAAAACCACCCTCCGGTGGTCGACCCCAGTTCGGGGACGTCTGTATGGATTGCGGCCATCTGACGTAGTCCCTTTCTGTTGCTCAGAAAAATGGTAACTGCCTGCGCTGACGCGTATTTTTCCGACGGTTAGCCCACGCCGCGCAGTGCCGCTGCGAATTCTGCGGCCACTGGATGCTGGGCGAACTCTTCGGGGATCTGGGTAAATTCCTCACGGAATTCGACGGCCATCGCTTGGATTCCCGCGTATGTCCGTTCGGCGTTTTTGGCGATGGCGTCGTTCATGGCGTCTTCGAGCTCACCGACGGTGAGTTCTTCTTGCAGGCCCGTGCGGATATCGCAGCCGATGAGTCGGCCTCGCCCGTCATGGGTCAAGACGATGTCATCGTCGGGGTCGCCGGTCGCGGTGAACGCGGCCACCTTGTTTTCCCACCGGCAGATAGCGTCTAGCAGTTTGTCGATCATCTCTGAGGACTTCTCAGCTCGCGTGGCCATCGTCTTCTCTCCCTTAACTGCGATATGCGTTGCGGTGCAACGACTTCCCCTTGATGTTGATTACGTCTTCTTGTCTGGGGCGCGGCGTCGCCGCGTCTCACGACGTACCTCACCGAAAACGGGTTCGGTGTTGGGCATGGGTCGCTCGACGACGCGGCGCCGCTCCTCGGATTTGCGGCCCTCATCCTGTTTGCCGCCCATGCCGCCGATCATCGGCGGCATCATGCCCAGCCCGCCACCGCTGGGCCCGCCCCCGGTGGGCCCGCCCGCGGTGGGCGAACCGACAGTGAGACCGGAGCCCACGGACGGTCCGACGGCGGGGCTAGAACTCGACATCGCAGCGCCACCGCCTCCCCCGCTGTCGCCGGCCCCTCCGGCGGGGCTGGTCCCGCCGCTGCCAAAGTCGCTGCCTGCGCCATCGGATGGTGAACCAGAGCCGCCGGTATCAGGCATCGGCATCTCCGGGGTGCCCATATGAGGCATTCCGCCGCCCATACCGGGCAGCGAGGACAGGCTCGACAGCGCCGAGAGCGGCGACGCACCGCCAAGGCCGTGGGTGACCTGACCGACCGCACCCGTGCCCGTTCCCATGATCATCCCCGCTACTTGGGCGAGCATGCTCGCCGAATTCGGGTCGGCGCCGGCCAGCGGAGCCACCTGAGTGGGATTGCCCGGAGCCGCGGCAGCGCCGGCCGGGGGATGATCTGGGGAGCCGAGGTCGTCAGCGTTGTAGTCGCCTCCACTATGGTGCCCGCGTCCCTCGGTGGTGCCGTCGTGATCGCCACCTGATTCGGGGTGGCCGTGCGGGTTGAGGGTCTGGGCAGGTTCGTCGGGGTTGTGCACGATGGGCGGGGCGGGCTGCGGGGGCTTGGCGGCCCCGCTGATGGTCGGTGGTGCCGCGGTCGAGAAACCCTGCATGGCGCTCATCGCGGCGGCACGCTTTTTGCTCAATTCTGTTGACAGCGCCTCCACCTGAGCTGCGTTGGCTCCCCCGCTGGTGTTGTAGTTGGCCAGAGCGACTTGAAGGCGCTGACGCAGATCGGTGAACTCCTCGGGGCGTGGTGTACTCCGGATCAAGGTCTCGGTGTGCGTGGCTACATCGTCAGCGGCGCGGGCCAGCGCAAGGATCTGCGGGTGAAGACTGGACTCCAGCCAGTCGGCGTGTCTGGCGATGTTGGTGGCCGCTCGCTGTTGGCCGTCGACCCAGTTCTCAGCGACCGACGTGCCGGTGCGGCGCGCCTCGTGGGCGGCACGCAGAACACTTGGGGCAAGAGTTTTGCGGATATTGGTGGCGAAGGTGCGCAGACTCTGGGGTCCGGGGCCTGAATGCACTTGCGCAGCAACCTGTTCCGCGGACATTGGCGGCGGTGTTGTCATGGTCGGAATGGTGGGCAGTGAGGGGGCCGGGAGTGCTGGAAGGTTCCCGGCTGACGGGCCTGCCGGTGCACCACCAGCCATGGGTGCGGACCCATCCATGATCCCGCCGATCGCGGCGGCATTCTCGTCGTCGGTGCCGGCGAGATCGGCGGCGGTGCCAGCGATGGCCATCCCACCAATGGCACGCTGTTGTCCAGCATGTTCATGCAGTAGATGCAGCGAATGAGACCACGCCGACAGCGCCCCGGACAGGTGAGCAGATACAGAGTCACCCGCAGCGGCCTGACACACCGAGGCCGGGGCATTCGGGTGCCCGGAGGCATCGAGCGCCCCGGCATCGGCCCGCAAGCCGTCCGGATCGACCCACAGATCCATGGTGGCGAATCTACGCGTCCACGACGCTGTTGATCCGCGCTGCGGACTCGTCGTCGGTGTTGGTGAAAATCGCTCGGGTGTTGCTCAGGCGCCGTGCGTGACCGCGCGCATGCTCTGCCACGCGCTGGTAGGCCGCTTCGCGCGCCTGCATCTCGGCGTGCTTGGCCGCGACGAACGGCGCATAGGTGTCACCCACCGTGGCCTGAAGCTGCGCAAGGGTCATGTGGTGGCGTTGACCGTGAGCCTCCACCGCATCACCATAGGCAGCCCATTCGGCCGCGGCCTGGGCTGCGGCATCGGTGTCCAGGGAAATCGAGTCCGCCATGTTGTTCCCACTTTCTCGTCACCTTGCATTAGATGCGTTTACTCACTGCCTAGTGTGTAGCATCTCTAGGTGGTGCGCAAGATTCGCATGAATTTGTCCCTACGTCGCGACTGTCTCACTGGGCTACACCGAGCATGGAAGAGGATCCACGTGACCTTGAGCGAGCCCCCGCGCCTCTGGCTTTTCCGGCAATACCGGTTTCCTCCGAGGGCCTCGGCGTGTCGGAGCCGTTTCCAGAAATCGGCCATGCATGATCAGGCCCATGACTGGAGTTGGTAGAAGAGGTCGCACGGGTCGTCCCTCACTCGGCGACCGCGCCATCATGACCGCCACGCTGCCCGGGATTGTCCTGCGGGCCGTCGACACCATCGCAGCCGACCACGGCGTCGATCGCGCCACTGTGTTGACCGACATCATCGTGTTCCACTACGACCGCCCCGACCTGATGCGCCGCCTTCCGCAACGCCTCCTATTCGAAACCGCCAGAGAAACACAACTCAGCGACGAGGACCGCAAGATCGGACCTCACGTCAAAGTGCGGCCCCCCCGCGTAGTCGCCGACCTCATCGACGTCGACCACCTACATCTCGGCATCGAACGATCGACATACCTGGCGGACATTATCTGTCACCACATGGGCTACCCCGAGCTCGTACGGGATACCGAGGTCCAGAAGGAGGGCTTGCCGCTGGCGATGTGACACACACCGCCCGGCTCCCCCCGCATAGGGACGCCATGTCTTGAATCTGCGCCGGGCATATGTGACATCTGAATAGCTGGTGTGCGGAGAACCGCTCAAATGACGAAGGCCCCGCCTAAGCGGGGCCACGTCGAGAGTTTGAAGTCAAGGGCCAACTCGGCTTCAGGTTCTCACACCCAATTCCCCGAAGGGACTGTCTTTGCACGACAGCTCTCACGGTAGCGCATTTCCTGTCAACAGAACAATGAACGACACGAAATGTGTAAACCGTGTCCAAACGTTTACCCAGCTCACTTGCGTCTCGCAGGCAACGACGCATCGGGCATGGTGGCACGCCGCCTGCCGGCCACAGTCGGTGCCCTCTATAGCTTTGCTGAACTCACACGGTGAGGTTCTGCCGGGGCTTCGGCAATGAGCGCGCCCACAGGCGGTTCGTCTCGCTCCGACAGTCCGGAGAAGGTTTGGCAGACACTTGCGCCGCTGCTAAGTGCCCCCGGGCGGCGCTCAATTCGCGTCTACGAGAACGAGATCGGCAAGTTCAGCCGGGCCGCGAAACTCACCAAGCGGCTGCCTCACCTGCCTGCGGCCACCTACCTCTACACCCCCAAAGCACGCACCCACCTGCTTGCCCTGGATTTCGACGACTCCCGTGGCGACCGGGCCGCGGTCGACGCCGACCTGGCCACCGCCGCCGAATGGATCACCCGCTGCGGCGGGGTGATCGTCACCGACCACTCCCCTACCGGCGCACACCTCTGGTGCCCGCTGGCCGTGGGAACCACAGCCAGCTTCGACGAGATGAACCATCTCGTCCAGATGCTGGCGGCCAGGCTGCCCACCTTGGACAAAACTCCTAACACCAACGCCGAATCTGGGTGCCTCAGCGTCCCGGGAACGCCGGCAAAGCAAGGCGGCTACCGCCAGCTCGACGGCCCCCTCGACGCCGCGGTTGACGCCTTCACCACCAGATCAGCACCAACGCTGCTGCCGCGCCTCTACGAGCTGCTGGGCGCCCTCAAACCCCGGCCCACCCCCGTCCACGCCGCAGCAAACAGCCGAAGCGCTACCAACCCAGCCGACTATTGCACCGGCGACGGCGCAGACCAGCGTCTCGCAACGCACTGGATACGTGATGACCCCTTGCACCCTGATCTCATCCAGTACGCCCAATACGGCACCATGCCCACCGGCCAACGACAATGGGAAAGCCATTCCGAAGCCCGCATGGCAGTACTCACCGCCGCAATCGCCCGCGGACACAGCCGCGCCAGCATCACCGCACTCAGCGCACCAGGCGGACCCTGGCATCACGGACTCGGCCAGGCCTACAGCCGCTACCGCCACCACGCCCACACCGCACTCGACCGCGACTTCACCAAGGCCCTGAACTGGATCTGCAACAACGTCCTCAAACACCGCCACCCGCAGCACAAGAACAAGAACTCACAGGGGGGACCAAAGGAAACCGGACCCTGCGGTCCCTCCTCGTTGAGAACCTGGCTTGCTACCGCCCTCCACTGGGCCGACATCGAATTCAAAGGCAAGCGCTACCGCTGGACCGTGCACTCCGTCCTGCAATCGCTGGCCAGCAATGCCGACCGCGCCGGGAAACAAATCAACGGTGTGTGGGTAATCGGAGTCGGCGGCAGGAACCTCTCCCTCGGCACCGGCCTGCTCAGCGAGGACGCCGTCTGGCGGGTCCTGCGAGACATCAGAGACCGCCCAGGCGCACCACTGATCCTCACGCGCCGCGGCGTCGGCGTCGAAGCCGACACCTACGCGCTGACCAAGCCCTCGCAGATCAGGCCCCCCAGAGCCGCTATCCAGCGTGTGCGCATCGAGCCAGTACACGACGCCTGGTCCGTCCTCGGCCACCACCTCAGGCGGATCTACGAACTCGTCGCCTACCACGGGCTCACCAATCGGGCGGATCTCTACGCCGCCGCCGCGGTCTCCAACAGCGCAGGTGATGAGGCCCTCACCACCCTGAACATCGCGGGTCTGCTCATCAAGACAGGCCGCGGCACCGTGGCCACCGGCCCGACAAGCCTGGACAGCCTGGCCGACGCCCACCACACCGATGTGCTGCGCGAAGACCGGATAACCCGCTACCGGGCCGAACGCGATCAGTGGCACGCCTGGCTGGAAGACCGCTACAACGTCCATGACCAAGCACGCATGGACGCCATCATGCTCGCCATGCCGGTAGAGCCGTCCAACGTGAAAAGCACGCTCTGGGACATCGCTCTGGCCAATGGCCCACCAGACGAACTCGTCGCCGACGACAACGCCATCGAGCTAGTCCTCACCATGCTCGGCGGACGAATTCTCACACCCGGGTAACGCGGAGGACGCACGCCGTGCGACGCGAATACACCGGGCGCGGTGTCTGAGCCCGCTGCGCGACACCTATGGTTCGCCGTCTCCTGCGGCGACTCCCCGCCATCTGATGGCGATAGGGAAGGCCCAGGAAGGCGTCAGCGTCATCTGGGATGGCAAGGTCGGGCAGTTGACTGATGAACTCACTGATGCACGGGAGCGGCGCCGCACGGCGGCGCAGCGCCTGATCGACGGCGGCCGCGGTACGACGTGGATTGCCGCTCAGCTCGGCGTGACGAAACAAGCCGTTGATGGGTTTGTGAAGTACAAGCAGCGAAATGCCCACGCGGATAAGTGATTAGGAGGTTGGCCAGTCATCGGGTGAACCGGTGTCGTTGCCGGGAGGCTGCGGGTTAGGAGGCGACGTCATGGGCGTGAGCGCAACCATACGGCGCTCTCCGGGCCCGTTCCGGTCGTCTCATTACTAGAGAAATGAGGCGGCCCAAGCACGGCGATTTGTCAGCGGCCACGTCAGCGGCGGCCGGCTCACTCCCGATCAACCCGCCGCCTACGTCCTGTCGTCGCAGTCGGTGTCTGACCGCGGGGCAAAGCGACTACGCGAACTGCTCAGCCGCTAAGAGGGGGCGACGGTTGTCGCCGGCGTAGCGGCGGCGTTATCAGGAGATGGGGAGCAGTTTGCGTCCCCGCTGGAGCAACTGCTGGTGGGACTGGGGGCCGCGGCCGACGTGACGGGCGTACTGGTAATTGCGGGCACAGGTGTCCCCTGACTGCCCGGAACAACAGGTGTGCCCGCGTTACCTGGAACGACAGGGGTTCCCGCGCTACCCGGGGCCGCAGGTGTCCCCTGACTGCCCGGAACAACAGGGGTGCCCGCGCTACCTGGAACGACAGGGGTTCCCGTGCTACCCGGGGCCGCAGGTGTCCCCTGACTGCCCGGAACAGCAGGCGTGCTCGCCGTCGCACCGCCCGTCATAGCACCCGACGGGGTTGCCGAGCCTGATGACGCGTTCTGCGGGGTCGACGAGGGCGGCGGCTGCACCCACACCACGAGATCCGGACCGCCAGCGTTGTACACCACACTGTCCGGCACATCACCCGTGACATCGAAGTAGACCTTTCCGGTGGTCTGTTGTCCTTGGCTCAACGTGGCCGGGTTCACCCCTTGCGGCGTTGCTACGCCGAACAGCACCCAGTAGGTCTGGCCGCTGTGGGCCCTGGCTTTAAGGTTGGACACCACAGGCTGAACCGTGCCATTCACCGCAACATCGGTCGCGGCTGCCTCCCAGAGCGTTCCGGCTACCGGATAGGGGATGGAGTCCGTGCTTGGCTTGAGATTCGTGATCGTCCAGGCCTGCACCACATCACCGTTCACCAATTGGGCGGGGGTGCCCAATTGGTGAATCACCGATTCGTCCGCAGATGCTACGGGCACCGATACCGCACCACCCACGCATACCGGCACGGCGATGGCAATCACAGCTCTTAAAGCAGCACTCAACGGTTCATCTCCTTGCGCGCACTAAACGATGCAGTCAGCACCAAAAGTTAGCAGCTCTTCAGCACCCCGAAATGCGTCCCGCGGCCCTTATCAAATCCGAGGTGACCAGTTCCGTTGTCGTAGTCGGGGCTGGACAAGAACGCGCCGGGGGGTCAGGTGGGGTCGTAACGAGAGGTGATCGATGACACGCGTTCTGTAGCGGGTAAGGAGTTGTGTGGTGTGGAGCGGCACCGCAGCTGGATGAGATCGGTGATCGCGGCTAGGTCGGCCGCCAAATTCCGCGTGATGATCGCGCTCGGGTGTTGCGATGCCGGGGGGTTGCGGAGGAGTCGAATGCGGGGGGTCCAAGTCGTTGAAAACTCTGGTTCTCACTAGCGTTTGGCATTCGACGCTGGGACGAGCGGGCTCTATGTTCGGTACCGTCAGTATCGACTTCTGAGACAGTCTCGCGTGGCATGACACTGTTCAGCACCCATCCCCCGCCGTCAAATAGTCACCGTGACGTATCACTCTTTAGCAAACCCAGCGTAGCGGTATCGGCCATGGTCACGGGGAGCAAAACTTCGACCAGAGCAATTCTACATTACAACGTCACAACGTTAGATCCGTCCACATATTATTGTGTAAAACATTAGAACGATAGTGCGTATGATCAAATCATTGTGATATCCTTATTTCGCTAGTGCGGTCAAGTGCTATACTGAGCATTCGGTTGATCGGTTGATCGGTTGATCGGTTGATCGGTTGATCGGTTGATCGGTTGATCGGTTGATCGGTTGATCGGTTGATCGGTTGATCGGTTGATCGGTTGATCGGTTGATCGGTTGATCGGTTGATCGGTTGATCGGTTGATCGGTTGATCGGTTGATCGGTTGATCGGTTGATCGGTTGATCGGTTGATCGGTTGATCGGTTGATCGGTTGATCGGTTGATCGGTTGATCGGTTGATCGGTTGATCGGTTGATCGGTTGATCGGTTGATCGGTTGATCGGTTGATCGGTTGATCGGTTGATCGGTTGATCGGTTGATCGGTTGATCGGTTGATCGGTTGATCGGTTAAAGTAATTTTCGATAGAAGGACATAAGGACGATGGCCAAGATTCTCGTCACACATTCGCGCAAGGGCGGCGTGGGAAAGAGCACCAGTGCTTACGAGGTTGCGTACATACTTGACGCGGTACTGGTTGACTTGGAACACGACATCGCCGGCGTCACGTCGATCTGGGGGGATCGCCCGCTCGACCGTGTCAGCGTCCCGATCCTTGATGCTCTAGAGAGTGGTCGGACACCTAAACCGCTCAAGGGATACCGAAAGCCCCGCCTGGTGCCTGGGCATCCGCACCTTGATAGGGAGGCGCCAAGCCGGGAGCAGATGTCCGAGGCTCTGCTGAAGTGGGCGGCCGAGTGGGACACCGAGTGGGTCGTCGTTGACACCCACCCAGGAGCCGCCGAGCATACACACGGTGCGCTGGCTGTGGCCGATGTCGTCCTCGCGCCCACCACTCTGGACTTGCTTGATCTACGCGGCCTGGAGCAGCTGGTCGATGAAATGCTTGACTATCCCATCGTCGTTCTGCCGACCAAGGTGCGTCCAATCCCATCAGGGATCGGTCTTAGGAGACTCGACCAGATCGTAGAGAACAATGAGGTGCAGGTGGCTCCGCCGATTCCGTTGGTGAGCGATCTCCCGAAGCGCACGAAGCGCATTGCGATCACTTCCGAGGACCCGCCAGCAAAGCCGCTACGGCTCCTGGCGGAGCGCTACAAGATGGTCGGTGAATATGTGAAGGAGTACGCGGCGAG